>NZ_JAVRHI010000400.1:0-130773 GCF_034105845.1 Streptomyces sp. CRN 30
CACGCGCGGGTGCCCCGCCCGTCCGCCACGCGCGCGTGCCCCGGACCGCCACCCGCGCGTGCCCGCCGATCCGCCACGCGCGCGTGGCGGAGTCCGTACCGCCGCGGTCTGATCGCGGCCTGATCCGCACTGGTGCGGGAACGCCCGGCGGCCGGTAAGCTATGTCGGCTGCGTTCGCGCCTTACCGCGCGTGTGGCACACCCGCACCGCGTTCCGCTGTGCCCTCACCCGGGCGCACCGAGCCGAGCCGCATTCGGAGACCCCGTTGCCCAGCCCCTACAGCGCCCTGTTCGCCGCCCCCGGCTCCAGGCGTTTCTCCGCCGCGGGCTTCCTCGGCCGGATGCCGCTGTCGATGATGGGCATCGGCGTGGTGACCATGGTGTCGCAGCTCACCGGGCGGTACGGGCTGGCCGGCGCGCTCTCGGCCACCATCGCGCTGGCCGCCGCCGTGTGCGGGCCGCAGGTCTCGCGGCTGGTGGACCAGTACGGGCAGCGGCGGGTGCTGCGCCCGGCGACGCTGGTCTCGCTGAGCGCGGCGACACTGCTGCTGCTCGCGGCGCACTACCGCTGGCCGGACTGGGTGCTGTTCGTGGCGTGCGTCGGCATCGGCTGCGTGCCGAGCGTGGGCGCGATGGTCCGCTCCCGCTGGGCGGCCCTGTACCGGGGCACCCCGCAGCTGCACACCGCGTACAGCTTCGAATCGGTCGTCGACGAGGTCTGCTTCATCTTCGGGCCGATCATCTCCATCGGCCTGAGCACGGCCTGGTTCCCGGAGGCGGGACCGATGCTGGCCGCCTGCTTCCTGGCCGTCGGCGTCTTCTGGCTGACCGCGCAGCGCGCCACCGAGCCGGTGCCGCACCCGCGTGAGCAGCGCGGCGGCGGCAGCGCCCTGCGCTCCCGCGGGCTGCGGGTCTTCGTGAGCACGTTCGTGGCCGCCGGCGCGGTCTTCGGGTCGATCGACGTGGTCACCGTGGCGTTCGCCGAGGAGGAGGGCCACAAGGCCGCCGCGAGCCTGGTCCTCGCCGTCTACGCGGCGGGGTCGTGCGTGGCGGGCATGGTCTTCGGGCTGATGCGCTTCGCGGGACCGCCGGAACGCCGCTGGCTGCTGGGTGTCTGCGCGATGGCCGTGAGTATGATCCCACTCCTACTGGTCGGAAACCTGCCGTCTCTGGCCGTGGCGCTGTTCGTGGCGGGTCTGTCCATCGCTCCGACGATGATCACGACGATGTCCCTCATCGAAGAGCACGTACCACGCGCACGGCTCACCGAGGGCATGACCTGGGTGAGCACCGGCCTCGCGGTCGGCGTCGCGCTCGGCTCCTCCGTGGGCGGCTGGGTGATCGACGCGGCGGGGGCGCGCGCTGGGTACGGGGTTCCGGCGGTGGCCGGGGCCGTCGCGCTGGCGGTCGGTTTCCTCGGGTTCCGCCGGCTGAAGCGGCCGGCCGCGGGTCGGGGAGGCGTCGTTGAGCACCACAGCGAGCGGCAGGAACGGCACATGGCGTAACTGGGGCGGCACGGTCCGCTCGCGCCCCGCGCGGGAGGCCGCCCCCGCCTCCGTCGAGGAACTGGCCGCCGCCGTGCGCCGGGCCGCCGAGGACGGCCTGCCGGTCAAGGCCGTCGGCGCCGGGCACTCGTTCACGGCCATAGCGGCCACCGACGGCCTGCTGATACGTCCGCACCTGCTGACCGGCATCCGCCGGGTCGACCGGGACGCGATGACCGTCACGGTGGAAGCCGGCACCCCGCTCAGGCGGCTCAACCTGGCGCTCGCGCGGGAGGGCCTGTCGCTGGCCAACATGGGCGACATCATGGAGCAGACCGTCTCCGGGGCGACCGGCACCGGCACCCACGGCACGGGCCGCGACTCCGCCTCCATCGCCGCCCAGATCCGTGGACTTGAGCTGGTCACCGCCGACGGCTCCGTGCTGACCTGCTCGGAGAAGCAGCACCCGGAGGTCTTCGCGGCGGCCCGCGTCGGCCTCGGCGCGCTGGGCGTCGTCACCGCGATCACCTTCGCCGTGGAGCCGCTCTTCCTGCTCACGGCCCGCGAGGAACCGATGCCGCTGGACACGGTGCTCGCCCGCTTCGACGAACTGTGGGCGGAGAACGAGCACTTCGAGTTCTACTGGTTCCCGCACACGGGCAACACCAACACCAAACGCAACAACCGCAGCGCGGGCCCGGAACGGCCGGTGGGCCGGCTGCGCGGTCTCTACGAGGACGAGTTCCTCTCCAACGGCGTCTTCCAGGCGGCCAACTGGGTCGGCCGCGCCGCGCCCGCCACGATCCCGGCGCTCGCCCGGGTCTCCAGCAGGGCGCTGTCCGCGCGCACCTACACGGACATCCCGTACAAGGTCTTCACGTCACCGCGCAGAGTGCGGTTCGTGGAGATGGAGTACGCCGTCGCGCGCGAGGCCGTCGTCGGGACGCTGCGCGAGCTGAAGGCGATGGTGGACCGGTCGCGGCTGCGGATCAGCTTCCCGGTGGAGGTGCGCACCGCCCCGGCCGACGACATCACGCTCTCCACCGCCTCCGGCCGGGACACCGCGTACATCGCCGTCCACATGTTCCGCGGCACGCCGTTCCGGTCCTACTTCACCGCCGCCGAGCAGATCTTCACCGCGCACGAGGGCCGGCCGCACTGGGGGAAGCTGCACACCCGGGACGCGGAGTACCTCTCCCGGGTGTACCCGCGCTTCGGCGAGTTCACGGCGCTGCGGGATCGTCTTGATCCTGATCGCCGGTTCCGGAACGACCATCTGCGGAGGATCCTGGGGTCGTAGCCGACTCCCCCGGGTCCGCGGTGGCCCCGGTGTCCTGCCCGTCGCCGGTGCTCGGGGTGGGCGTCGGGGTGGCCGACGTACCGCCCTCCTCGCTCCCGGTGGAGTCTTCGGCGGTGCCGTCGTCCGACGAGGTGCCGTCCTCCCCGGTGCCCGCCGAGCCGGACGGGGTGGCCGTCGGGGAGCCGGCGTCGGAACCGGAGCCGGCCGACCCGTCCGGGTCCGCGGACGGCGACGAGTCGCCGCCGTCGGTGTCACCGGTGTCGGTGCCGGAGTCGTCCGAGCCGGAGGACGAGCCGCTGTGGCCGGACAGCGCGTCGCGCACGGTCGTGCTGCCGCCGCCGCTCAGGTTGTGGCCCGAGACCAGTTCGTAGGTGGTGATGCCGCCCATGGTGACGCCGAAGACGACGGCGGCGGCGATCAGCGGCCGCTTCCAGCTCTTGACGCGCGCGCGGTAGACCGTGCCCTCGCCGAACTCGCCCGGACCGGGCGCCACGCGCGTGCCGGTCGCGGTCGCCGCGCCGGCCGCGGCCACGGTGACCCTCGGCTGTTCCGCGGTGCGCCGCTCCTTCAACTGCTCCCCGGTGCGCCGGAAGAAGTGCTGGAAGAGCGTGCCACCGCAGGTGGCGACGATACTGACCACTCCCGCGCCGAGGATCGTGCCGTAGACGCCGAAGGACGAGGCGAGCTTGGCGGCGATCACGGCCGCCAGCGCGCTCCCCGCGACCTGCGGCACGCTCAGATCGATCCGCCCGCGCGCATCGTCGGACCTTTCCCGCATCACCGGTCCTTACCTGTCTTTTCGAACATGGGCCAACAACTGCACGAGAAGGGGACGTACGGACGAAACCTTTAGTTCCGTTTCTGGTGATTGCGTGAAGTACGCCACCCGGACGATCACGGCAGGGAGCCGCAAGGGGCCGGACGACCCTCTTGCGGGGGAAATCGGACGGCGCGCCGATCCACGCACGTGGCCCGAATGGAGTACTGTTGCGAGCCCTGGGTCCGGACTCCCGTCAGGGAGAACAGACCCGGCAAGGACCGCCGGGAGGGGGCTAGTTGCACTGGGTGACCGATATGATCACTCAGCGTTGCGAACAGGTAACCGTGCCATAACGGCGTTCCTGGGCCCGCGCCCGACACGCCGGGCAACTCGGCAAGGTTGTGGCAGGCTGCACCCGGGCAGGCCACACTCGACAGAGCGGAAGCAGCGACGCACGTGACGTCGGCAGGCACCACCCGGGAGGTCCCCATGCCCGAACTGCGTGTCGTGGCCGTCTCGAATGACGGCACACGGCTGGTGCTGAAGGCTGCCGACTCGACGGAGTACACGCTTCCGATCGACGAGCGTCTCCGCGCCGCCGTACGCGGCGACCGTCCCCGCCTCGGCCAGATCGAGATCGAGGTGGAGAGCCATCTCCGCCCCCGTGACATCCAGGCGCGGATACGAGCCGGTGCGACCGCGGAAGAGGTCGCCCAGATGGCCGGTATCCCGGTCGACCGCGTACGCCGGTTCGAGGGACCCGTCCTCGCCGAGCGCGCCTTCATGGCCGAGCGGGCCCGCAAGACCCCCGTCCGCCGCCCCGGCGAGAACTCCGGCCCGCCGCTCGGCGAGGCCGTCCAGGAGCGGCTGCTGCTGCGCGGCGCCGACAAGGACACCGTCCAGTGGGACTCCTGGCGCCGCGACGACGGCACCTGGGAGGTCCTGCTGGTCTACCTGGTCGCGGGCGAACCGCACTCGGCGAGCTGGACCTACGACCCGCCCCGGCGGCTGGTCCAGGCCGTCGACGACGAGGCGCGCGCGCTGATCGGCGAGTCCGACGACCTCGCCGCGCCCGAGCCCAGCTTCCCCTTCGTCCCGCGCATCGCCCGGCTGCCCCGCGACCGTCCGCTGGACCGGCCAGGCGACCGGGAGCGGCCGAGCCTGCCCGCACCGCCGGAGCCGGCCGCCGAGGAGAGTGCCGGTGACCGGGACTCGCTGACCAGCCTGCTGGAGGCGGTGCCGAGTTTCCGGGGCGACCTGGTCGTGCCCGAGCGTCCGTCCGTCGCGCCGGAACCCGTCGAGGAGCCGGTGGAGGAGCCGGAGGCCGAGGAGCCCCCGGCCCCCGCGGCGTCCGCCGGGGCCGGCTCGGCCTACGCCGACGTGCTCATGCCGCGCTCGGTCACGAGCCACCGCGACCGGCTCACCGGCACCACCGACCGCCAGGCCGAGGCCGACGGCGTCCGCCCCGGGCGCCGCGCGGCGGTCCCGAGCTGGGACGAGATCGTGTTCGGCACGCGGCGCAAGAAGCAGGAGTAGACGCCGGTACGGCGTCCACTCCGCCCGGTCCTCAGCTCGGGTCAGGTCCGGTGGCGACCGGTCGCTCCGGATCCGCCGACCACTGGGACCAGGACCCGACGTACAGGTCGGCGGGGATGCCCGCCACCGCCAGGGCCAGTACCTCGTGGGCCGCCGACACGCCCGAGCCGCAGTACACGCCCACCGCGTTCTCGCCGGTGGCGCCCAGCTTCTCGAAACGGGCCCGCAGTTCGGCGGCGGGCAGGAACAGGCCGTCCGCCGTCACGTTCTCGGCCGTCGGGGCCGACACGGCGCCCGGGATGTGGCCGCCGACCGGGTCGATCGGCTCGACCTCGCCCCGGTAACGCTCCCCCGCGCGGGCGTCCAGCAGCAGCCCGGACACGGCCAGCGCACCGGCCGCGTCCGCGTCGAGCAGGCCGGTCGCCGCCGGTACCGGCTCGAAGTCGCCCCGCGCCGGACGCGGCTCGTCGGTCGTGAGCGGCCCCTCCCAGGCCGCCAGTCCGCCGTCGAGGACCCGTACGTCCGGGTGGCCCGTCCAGCGCAGCAGCCACCAGGCGCGGGCCGCCGCCCAGCCCTGTCCGCCGTCGTACACGACGACCGGCCGTCCGGCCGACACGCCCGCCCGGCGCATCGCGGCGCCGAACACGTCGAGGTCCGGCAGCGGATGACGGCCGCCGGCACCGGGCGCGGAGGCCAGCTCCCGGTCCAGCTCGACGTGGACCGCGCCGGGCAGGTGGCCCGCGGCGTACTCGGCCCGGCCGTCGAACGGCGGCGCGCCGGGCGTGGTCAGCCGCCAGCGGATGTCGAGCAGCACCGGCGGGTCGTCGCCCGACAGGTCGTGGCCGAGGTCGGACGCGGAGATGATGACGTTCATGCCCCCATCCTGGCGCACCGGCTGGCCGACGGATCGCTGTCGGGTTAATCTGCCCGCCGGACAGTACCGATCACGAGGTGTACGGGAACGGGCACGTTCTGTACAGCCTGTCGACACCCGTCAACCAGCGTGCGGAGAAGAGCGACGATGACCGAGTCACGGGGACCGGCCGCCGACCGCGACGGCGACCAGAACACCCGGCGCGCGCCCGGCACCCCCTGCTGGGTGAGTCTCATGGTGCACGGACCGGAAGCGACCCAGGCGTTCTACGGGGCGCTGTTCGGCTGGGAGTTCAGGCCCGGCCCTCAGCAGCTCGGACCGTACGTACGGGCCGTGCTGGACGGGAACGAGGTGGCGGGCATCGGGCAGCTGCCGCCGGACCGGCACCTTCCCGTGGCGTGGACGCCGTACCTCGCCTCCGACGACGTGGACCGCACGGCCGACGCGGTCCGGCTGTGCGGCGGGACGGTCGGGGTGGGACCGCTCGACGCGGCCGACGCCGGGCGCATGGCGATCGCCTCCGATCCGGCCGGTGCCGTCTTCGGCATCTGGCAGGCGGCGGCCCACCTCGGCACCGCCGTCACCGGCGTGCCGGGCACCCCCGCCTGGAACGAACTGGTCACCTATGAGTCGGCGTCCGTCGCGAAGTTCTACGAGACGGCGTTCGGGCACGCGCAGAAGGCGGTGGCCGCCGCCGACCGGGACTACGTGACGCTGCACGTCGACGGCCGTCCCGTCGCCGGGGTCCGGGGCGTCGGCGACGCGCTCCCCCGCGACCGGGGGCCGCACTGGGTGACGTACTTCGAGACGGCCGACGCGGACGCCTCGGTGCGGCTCCTCACCGAGCTGGGCGGGCATGTCCTGGAGCCGGTGCGGGACACGCCGCGGGGGCGGGTGGCGAGGGTGGCGGACCCGGAGGGGGCGCGGTTCGCGCTGTTGCAGAGCCGGGCGCGGTAGGCGGTAGGCGGTCGGCGGTTCGGCGGGTGCGGGTCCGGGCGTCAGCCCTGGGTGACCGGCAGGACGTCCGGGGAGAGGGCCGCCGCGTGTGCCGAGGCGCTCGTCATCCGGCGCCGGTGGTGGCGCCGGCACAGGACCTCGTAACCGACCTCGTCGAGCGACTGGTTGACGTCGCCCACGACGACCTGGGCGCCCTCGACGACCATCGCGCCGCCCACCGTACGGGCGTTGTGGGTGGCGCGGGCGCCGCACCAGCACAGGGCCTCGACCTGGAGGACCTCGACCCGGTCGGCGAGTTCGACCAGGCGCTGGGAGCCGGGGAAGAGTTTGGAGCGGAAGTCGGTGGTGATGCCGAACGCGTACACGTCGAGGTCGAGGTCGTCGACCGCGCGGGCGAGCTGGTCGATCTGCTCAGGCGCCAGGAACTGCGCCTCGTCGGCGATCACGTAGTCCGCGCGGCCGCCCTGCGAGAGGTGGTCGACGAGGTACGCGTAGAGGTCGGTGCCGTCCTCCACCTCGACCGCGTCGGTGACCAGGCCGAGCCGGGAGGAGAGCTTGCCCTCGCCGGCGCGGTCGTCCCGGGTGAAGATCATGCCGACCAGGCCGCGTGCCGAGCGGTTGTGCTCCATCTGGAGAGCCAGGGTCGACTTCCCGCAGTCCATCGTTCCGGAGAAGAACACCAGCTCGGGCATGGTCGGTCGAGCACCTTTCACAGCAGGGGAAACGGGAGGTCAGGAACGTGCTTCGAGGAGCGGGACCAGTTGTTCGGCGGGGGTCATCGAGCCGTGGTTGCCGACCATCGCCGACTCCTTCGGCTCCCGCTCGGAGGCGATGAGCAGGACGTCGTCGCGGGCGGCGGCGACGACGTCGCCGATGCGGGGACGGACCCGGTCGTCGACGTGCGGTCCGAACCAGCCCGCCTCGATCGCCTCGTCGCGCGAGGCCACCCAGAACTGCTCGCCGATCACCTCGCGCCAGCAGGTGAGGACGTCGTTGCGGGCGCCGGGGACGGCGTAGACGTGGCGGGCGCGGCCCTCGCCGCCGAGGAGGGCGACGCCGGCGCTCAGCTCCCAGTCCTCGTCGAAGTCGATGCGGTGCTCCTCGCCGAACGGCACGTCGACCATGCCGTGGTCGGCGGTGACGTAGAGCGCGCTGCGGCGCGGCAGTTGCTCGGCCAGGCGCTGGACGAGCCGGTCGACGTGGCTGAGCCGGCCGCGCCACTCGTCGGAGTCGACGCCGAAGCGGTGGCCGGCGCCGTCGACCTCCGAGTAGTAGGTGTAGACGAGGGCCCGGTCGGCGGCGGCGAGCTGCTCGGCGGCCAGGTCCATGCGCTCCTCGCCGGAGAGCCGGCCGAGGAAGGTGCCGCCGCTGAGCGCGACCTTGGTCAGCGGGGTGTTCTGGAAGTTCGGCGCGGAGACCTGTACGGCGCGGACCCCGGCGTCGTGGGCGAGCTGGAAGACGGTGGGGTGCGGCTGCCACACGTGCGGGTCGGTCCACGGCTGCCAGCGCAGCTGGTTCATCAGCTCGCCGGTGGCGGGGTTGCGGGCGCTGTAGCCGGGCAGGCCGTGGGCGCCGGGCGGCAGTCCGGTGCCGACGGAGGCCAGCGAGGTCGCGGTGGTCGCCGGGAAGCCGGCGGTGATCGGGCGGCCGGTGCCGCCGCGCGAGCTGTCGAGGAGCGACGTCATGAACGGCGCGTACTCGGGGTGGGCGCGGAGCTGCTCCCAGCCGAGGCCGTCGATCAGGAAGACGCAGGTGCGGTCGGCGGGGGTCAGTTCGGTGATCGAGGCGGTCGTGCCGGGGACCTCCATGCCGGCGGCCAGCGTGGGCAGCAGGTCGGCGAGGGAGCCGCTGCCGTACTCCGGGACGGGCGCGGAGGCGAGGGGCAGGGGTTCGGGGTCGGCGTCCCAGCCGGTGGGGACGGGCGCGAAGTGCCCTCGGTCGTGGGCGGCTCTGGGAGACGGGTGGGACATCAGCGCGCGGTGTCCGCGGTCGCCTCGGAGAGGGCCTGGGCGAAGGCGAGGGCCTGCCGCACGGTCTCCGGTCCGTCGCCGGCCTCGCTGACGCGCAGGCTGAGGTCGTCGGCGGTCGAGCTGCCCGTGTAGCCGTGGTCGGCCTCGCAGTTGGGGTCGCCGCAGGCGGCGGGCTCCAGGTCGATGCGGGAGACGGCGCCCCAGCCGATGGTCAGCACGATCTCGCGGGGCAGCGTGCCCGGCGTGTACTGCTCGGGGTTGGCGACGACCCGGCTGACGACGACGGACGAGATCCGGCCGATGCGGACGGACTCCGTGGACGTCGTGGCGTAGGGCGAGGGGGAGGTGTCGTCGGCGGCCTGCTCGTCGGTGTGGCTGACGATGAAGCGGTTGCCGGTGAGGACCAGCACGGTGACGTGCCGCCGTACTTCGTTCTGGTCGAAGGTGGTCTCCTGGTGGACCAGGTACGACCGGATGGGCTCGCCGCCCACGGCGGCCTCCACCGCCTCGGCCACGAGGGCCGGGTAGTAGCCGCTGCGCTCGATCGCCGCACGCAGCCCCTGGGTCGTCGTACTGGTCTTGGCCATGTCGTCCATCCTACGGGGACCCACTGACTGCACGGGACGGCAGTGACGGTGCGGGCGCCCGCCGCGAAGGGGTGTGCCGCGGGGCGGTCAGTACGCGGGGAGGGTGCGGGGGCCGAGGTCGTCCCTGGCGGGCGGCGGTGCGAGGCGTACGGAGGCGCCGAGGACGCTGAGGCCGCGCGGGGCGACGACCACCGGCTCCAGCGTGACGGCGACGACCTCGGGGTGGTCGTCGACGAGGCGGGAGACGCGCTGGAGCAGTTCCTCCAGGGCGGCGGTGTCCACGGGGTCCGAGCCGCGCCAGCCGAAGAGGAGCGGAGCCGTCCGTATCGAACGGATGAGCGAAGCCGCGTCCCGGTCGGTGACCGGGACCAGTCGGTGCGCCGTGTCGCCGAGCAGCTGGGTGGCGGCTCCGGCGAGCCCGAAGGAGAGCACGGCCCCGGCCGCCGGGTCGATGACGGCGCGGACGACCGTGTCGACCCCGCGCGGTGCCATGGCCTGCACGACCGGCCGCAGCTCGACGGGCGACCCGAACAACTCGGTCAACTCCTCGTACGCCCGGCGCAGTTGTTCCTCGTCCGCCAGGTCGAGGCGTACGCCGCCGAGGTCCGCGCGGTGGCGCAGGTGGGGGGCGGTGGCCTTCAGGGCGACGGGCCAGCCGAGGGTACGGGCGGCGGCGACGGCCTCGTCGGGGGTGGGGGCGGGCAGCGCGCGGTGGACGCGGACGCCGTAGTGGCCGAGCAGCTCGCAGGTGTCCCGGGGGCCGAGGGTGAGGCTCTCCCCGCGCGCGAGGAGGCCGCCGATGAGGTCGGCGGCGCCCTTCTCGTCGACGTCGTCGTACTCCGGCACCTTGCCCGGTTCGGCGGTGTCGTGCCGCCACCGGGCGTAGGCGACGGCGTGCGCGAGCGCGCGGACGGCGCGTTCGGCGGCGGGGTAGGCGGGGATGAGGTGGGTGCCGTCGGGCGGGGTGCCGACGGGGGCCGGGGCGTCGGCCGGAGCGGGCAGGGCGTCGGCGAGGGCGGTCGGCGGTGCCGTGCTGGTCGCCGCCGAGAGGGCTTCCGCGAGGCCGCCCAGTTCGACGTGAACGACGAGGACGGGCTTGGCGGGAGCCGCCGCGGCGGCCGACCGGAGGGCCTCGGCGAGTGCGGCGTCTCCCGCCGCCCCCTCGCCGACGGCCGGTATCGCCGTCACCACCACGGCGTCGCAGTCGTCGTCGGCCAGGGCGCGGGCGAGCGCCGCGCGGAAGTCCGCCGGGGAGGCCGCCGTGGTCAGGTCCCGCGGCGGCAGCGGGCGCAGGCCCTCGGAGAGACACGCGTCGTGGGTCAGCAGGCCGAGCGACTCGGAGTTGCCGAGGATCGCCACGCGTCCCCCGGCGGGCAGCGGCTGCCGGGCGAGCAGCAGGCCCGCGTCGACCAGTTCGGTGATCGTGTCGACGCGGATCACCCCGGCCTGCCGCAGCAGGGCGGAGACCGTGGCGTGCGGCAGCCGGGTGGCGCGTACGGGGTGGCCCTGCGGTGCCGTGCCGCCGTGCCGGGCGCCCTGGACGACGACCAGCGGTTTGACGGCCGCCGTACGGCGCGCGAGGCGGGTGAACTTGCGGGGGTTGCCGATGGACTCCAGGTACATGAGCACGACGTCGGTGCCGGGGTCGTCGTACCAGTACTGCATGACGTCGTTGCCGGAGACGTCGGCCCGGTTGCCGGAGGAGACGAACGTCGAGACGCCGGTCACGCCGGTGACGCCGCCGCCGCGCCGGTGCAGCCGGGAGAGCAGGGCGATGCCGATCGCGCCGGACTGGGCGAACAGACCGATCCGGCCGGGGCGCGGCATCTCGGGGGCGAGGGAGGCGTTGAGCCGCACGGCGGGCGAGGTGTTGACGACCCCGAAGGCGTTGGGCCCGATGATCCGCATGCCGTACGCGCGCGCATGCCGCACGAGGGCGCGCTGGCGTTCGCGTCCCTCGGGACCGCTCTCGGCGTACCCGGCGGAGATCACGACCAGGCCCCGCACCCCGTGCCGGCCGCACTCGGTGACGACCTCGTCGACCTGCCCGGCGGGGACGGCGACGACCGCGAGGTCCACGGGGCCGTCGATCTCCTGGACGGAGCGGTGGGCGGGTACGCCGTCCACTTCCTCGCGCTCCTTGTCGAAGGCCCGGTTCACGGCGTACAGCCGGCCGGTGAAGCCGGCGTCCCGGATGTTGCCGAGGACAGCCCGGCCGACGCCGCCGGGGGTGCGGCCGACGCCGATGACGGCGACCGAGCCGGGGGTGAGCAGCCGCTGCACGGAGCGGCCCTCGGCGCGCTGTTCGCGCGCGTACTGCACGGCGAGCGAGCGGCCGGTGGGCGCGAGGCCGAACTCCAGGCGGACGACGCCGTCCTCGAAGCTGCGCTTCTGGGTGTACCCGGCGTCCGTGAACACCTTGATCATCTTGGTGTTGGCGGGGAGCACCTCGGCGGCGAAGCGGCGGATGCCGCGCTCCCGGGCGACCGCGGCGATGTGTTCGAGGAGCGCGGAGGCGACGCCGCGGCCCTGGTGGGCGTCCTGGACGAGGAAGGCGACCTCGGCCTCGTCGGCCGGGGCGTGCGCGGGGGTGCCGTCGGCGCCGATCCGGTCGTAGCGCACGGTGGCGATGAACTCGCCGCCCACCGTGGCCGCGAGGCCGACCCGGTCCACGAAGTCGTGGTGGGTGAAGCGGTGGACGTCCTTGGCGGACAGCCGGGGGTAGGGCGCGAAGAAGCGGTAGTACTTGGACTCGTCCGAGACCTGCTCGTAGAAGCTGACCAGGCGCTCGGCGTCGTCGGCGGTGATGGGACGCACGCGCGCGGTGCCGCCGTCGCGCAGCACCACGTCGGCCTCCCAGTGGGCGGGGTACTCGTGCCGGTCCGACGCGGTCTCCATGGGGCCCAGCGTACGGCTCGCGTCCGCGTGCGGCGCGGGGCAGTCTGGGGCAGTCCCCGGGGACCGTCGGGCCGCCGCCCGGCGAGCGACCGGGTCGCCGGGGTGCCCGGGGGCACACCGTACGGTATGGAAAACTGGTCTAGACAACCTGAACAGCTGAAGGGCAGCAACACATGGCTGAGCGCCGCGTCAACGTCGGCTGGGCCGAGGGCCTCCACGCCCGCCCCGCCTCCATCTTCGTCCGGGCCGCCACGGCCACCGGCGTCCCGGTGACGATCGCAAAGGCCGGCGGCGACCCTGTCACTCCCGTCAACGCGGCCTCCATGCTGGCCGTGCTGGGCCTGGGCGCCCAGGGCGGCGAGGAGATCATCCTCGCCTCGGAGGCCGAGGGCGCGGACGCGGCCCTGGACCGGCTGGCGAAGCTGGTCGCCGAGGGGCTGGGGGAGCTTCCGGAGACCGTCTGAGCCACGGGCGTACGACGGCGGAGCCGTGCCGGTCCCTTTCCGGGGGCGGTACGGCTTCTTCTTTTCCCCGCACCGCACCGTGCGCGGGAATTGTTCCGGCGCCCGCGAGAACAATAAAAGGGCAGCAGAAAATGACCCCGTCGAATTGCTTCTCTTTGTATACGGCGGCCGTGTTAATGCCGGAGGCTCGGCATGTTTACGGGACGTTGCGAGTTCCTCACACGCTCCGCGCGTTCCGCCCCCGGGGCCAGCCGCAGGCGGTGCGAGGCCGTCGACCGCTCGGTGTGCAGCGCGGTGAGCGACCGGGCGCGCTCGCTGTCGCCGCGGGCCACCGCGTCCACGATCGCGCCGTGCTCCGCCCAGGACTCCACCGGGCCGGCCGGCGGCGCCTCCACCGTGTACATCCAGGCGATGCGGTGCCGCAGCTGGGTCAGGGCCGAGGTCAGCGCGGGGCTCCCCGCGGCCTGCGCGAGCGTCTCGTGGAACCAGCCGCCCAGCGAGCGCAGGTCGTCGCTGTTGCCCCGCCTGGCCCGCTCCTGCCCCAGGCGCACCAGGCCCCGCAGCACCTTCAGATGGGCCTCGGTGCGGCGCTGCGCGGCGCGGGCGGCGCCGAGGGGCTCCAGCAGCAGCCGCATCTCCAGCAGATCGGCGGCCTCCTGCTCCGTCGGTTCCGCGACGCACGCGCCGGCGTGCCGCCGGGTCACCACGAAGCCCTCGGCCTCCAGGGTCCGCAGGGCCTCGCGCACGGGGACGCGGGAGACGCCGTAGCGGCGCGCGAGCAGTTCCTCGGTGAGCCGGCTGCCGCGCTCGTAGACACCGGCGACGATGTCGTCCCGGATCGCCGTGCACACCGAGTGCGCCGGAATACGCATGACCGACCTCCGCCTTAGCCGCTGTTAATCCCCGTGAAACGTCGACGATTGACGCGTGTTCAGTGATGCTATTCCAATGTGCCGCACTTTCCGATGGCGGGTCGGATTGCTTGGCTGTTTTTGGTCACCTACGGGCCACAAGCGGGTCACATGCGGAAAGCCCCGGCTCGCGAGCCGGGGCTTTCGGGAGGTCGTGCGCCGTCAGACGGAGACGCCGTGGGAGCGGAGGTAGGCCACGGGGTCGATGTCCGAGCCGTACTCCGCGGTGGTGCGCGCCTCGAAGTGCAGGTGCGCCCCGGTGACGTTGCCGGTCGCGCCGGAGAGGGCGATCCGCTGGCCGGGGGTGACCGTCTGGCCCACGGAGACGCCGATGGACGACAGGTGGCCGTACTGCGTGTACGTACCGTCGTGCATCTTGATCACGACCTGGTTGCCGTACGCGCCACCCCAGCCGGCCTCGACGACGGTGCCGGCGCCGACCGCGTGCACGGTGGTGCCGGAGGCGGCGTGGAAGTCGATGCCGGTGTGCGAGCCGGAGGACCACAGGCCGCTGCTGGCCCGGTACGAGGTGGAGACGTAGGAGCCGCTGCTGGGCGCCACGAACGTGTTGAGGCGCTTGCGCTCGGCAGCGCGGGCGGCGCGCTCCTTGTCCTCGCGGGCCTGCTCGGCGGCCTCGGCGGCCCGCTCGCGGGCGGCTTCCTCGGCCTTGCGCTCGGCGGCGGCCTCCTCGGCGGCCAGCCGCTGGGCGGTGGCCTGCGCGTCGATCTGCTCGGCCACGGAGTCGCCGAGGGTGACGACCGGGGTGAGGCCGGTGTCCTCGGGCGACGGGGTGGCGGCCAGCGCCGGAGCGGCGAGGGTGCCGATGACGCCGGTGGTGGTGAGGGTCGCGACACCCGCCGCGCGGACGGTGGTGCGGTGAACCCGGCCGGGACGACGGTGCTTCCCGGTGGCGCGCGTGAACGCCATGTAGTGGCTGGTCCTTTCCTTCCCTCTCGCCTACCGGGTTAGCTGACGGGTTCGGAGCAGGAAGGTCTCCTACGGACCCCCTCGCTCACGCGCGGGCGTCCGATTCACCCCAGGGACTTGGATGGGTCCCCGGCTCCCCTGGCTCGCGCCGTACGGGGACTCGGCGATGACTGTCCGGTGCCGCGGGTGCGGCGCACTGCCTGACGGACAGCCCGGACGAAGCTAAGCGGGAGCGCTCCCCGTTCCCAAACGGATCATCGTTTTTGAGGCGTATCCCACAGGGCGAACAGGCAACCTCTCCCCCAATCCGGGCATAAGGCGGCCCCGGTGACACATCGGTCACCGGGGCCGTCACGCGCGCGTGGCGCTACTCGGCGGCGACGACGGTGACTTCACCGATGCCGAGTGCCTCCACGGGCTCCTTGATCTGCGCCGCGTCACCGACGAGCACGGTCACCAGGCGGTCCACCGGGAAGGCGTTGACGACCGCGGCGGTGGCCTCCACCGTGCCGGTGTCGGCGAGCCGCCGGTACAGCGTCGCCTGGTAGTCGTCGGGCAGGTGCTGCTCGACCTGGTCGGCCAGCGTGCCCGCGACGGCCGCCGCGGTCTCGTACTTCAGCGGCGCCACGCCCACCAGGTTCTGCACGGCGACGTCGCGCTCGGCGTCGGTGAGACCGCCCTCGGCGAGCGTGCGCAGCACCTTCCACAGGTCGTCCAGGGCGGGACCGGTGTTCGGGGTGTCCACCGAGCCGCTGATGGCGAGCATCGCGGCACCGGTGCCGTCGGGCGCGGAGCGCAGCACCTGGCCGAAGGCCCGGACGCCGTAGGTGTAGCCCTTCTCCTCGCGCAGGACGCGGTCCAGACGGGAGGTCAGGGTGCCGCCGAGGCAGTACGTGCCGAGCACCTGAGCGGGCCACGCGCTGTCGTGCCGGTCGGGTCCGGTGCGGCCGATCAGCAGCTGCGTCTGCACGGAGCCGGGGCGGTCCACGATGACGACGCGGCCGGTGTCGTCGGAGGTCACCGGGGGCACGGGGCGCGGCTCGGCGGCCGACCCCGTCCAGGAGCCGAGCGTGTCGTCGAGGAGCGCGTCGAGGTCCGTGCCGGTGAGGTCGCCGACGACCACGGCGGTGGCCGTGGCGGGCCGTACGTGCTTCTCGTAGAAGGCGCGCACGGCCGCGGAGTCGATGCCGGAGACGGTCTCCTCGCTGCCCTGGCGCGGGCGCGACATGCGGGAGTCCGCCGGGAACAGCTCCTTGGAGAGTTCCTTGGCGGCCCGGCGCGAGGGGTTGGCCATCTCGTGCGGGATCTCGTCGAGGCGGTTGCGTACCAGGCGCTCGATCTCGCTGTCCGCGAAGGCGGGGGCCCGCAGCGCGTCGGCGACCAGGCCGAGCGCCTTGGCCAGGCGGGAGACGGGCACTTCGAGACTGACCCGTACGCCGGGGTGGTCGGCGTGGGCGTCCAGGGTGGCGCCGCAGCGCTCCAGTTCGGCGGCGAACTCCTCCGCGGAGTGCTTGTCGGTGCCCTCGGAGAAGGCCCGCGCCATGATGGTGGCGACGCCGTCGAGGCCGGCCGGTTCGGCCTCCAGGGGGGCCTGGAGGAAGACCTCCACGGCGACGACCTGCTGGCCGGGGCGGTCGCAGCGCAGCACCGTCAGGCCGTTGCCGAGCGTGCCGCGCTCGGGGGCGGGGAAGGCCCAGGGCTTGGCGTCGCCCGCCTGCGGCCGGGGGTGGAACTCCATGGTGGCGAGCTCGGTCACTGGGCCGCCTCCTCACTGGCTTCGGTGGCTTCGCTGTCTTCGGTGGCTTCGGTGGCTTCGACGGCTCCGGGGGCGGTGGGCTCGTAGACGAGCACCGCGCGGTTGTCGGGGCGCAGGCGGGCCTTGGCGACCTCCTGGACCTCCTCGGCGGTCACCTCCAGCACGCGGCCGACCGCCGTCAGGGCCAGCTGCGGGTCACCGAACAGGACGGCGTACCGGCAGAGTTCGTCGGCGCGGCCGGCGACCGTGCCGAGCCGGTCCAGCCACTCGCGCTCCAGCTGGGCCTGGGCGCGCTCCATCTCCTCGGCGGTGGGGCCCTCCTCGGCGAACCGGGCCAGCTCCTCGTCGATGGCGGCCTCGATGACCGGCACCTCGACGTCACCGGAGGTCTTCACGTCCAGCCAGCCCAGCGACGGGGCGCCGGCGAGCCGCAGCAGACCGAACCCGGCCGCGACGGCCGTACGGTCGCGCCGCACCAGCCGGTTGTAGAGGCGGGAGGACTCGCCGCCGCCGAGGACGGTGAGGGCCAGGTCGGCCGCGTCGGCCTCGCGCGTGCCGTCGTGCGGCAGGCGGTAGGCGGCCATCAGCGCCCGCGCGGGGACCTCTTCCTCGATGACCTCGCGCAGCTGGGAGCCCATCACCTCGAGCAGCGAGCCGTCCCGGGGGGCGGGCTTGCCGTCGTGCGAGGCGATCGAGCCGAAGTACTTCTCGACCCAGGCCAGCGTCTGCTCCGGGTCGATGTCGCCGACCACCGACAGCACCGCGTTGTTCGGCGCGTAGTAGGTGCGGAAGAACGCGCGGGCGTCCTCCAGGGTGGCGGCGTCCAGGTCGGCCATGGAGCCGATCGGGGTGTGGTGGTAGGGGTGGCCCTCCGGGTAGGCGAGGGCGGTGAGCCGCTCGAACGCCGTGCCGTAGGGGACGTTGTCGTAGCGCTGGCGGCGCTCGTTCTTGACGACGTCCCGCTGGTTCTCCATCGACTCCTCGTCGAGGGCGGAGAGCAGCGAGCCCATGCGGTCGGCCTCCAGCCAGAGGGCGAGCTCCAGCTGGTGGGTGGGCATGGTCTCGAAGTAGTTGGTGCGCTCGAAACTGGTGGTGCCGTTGAGGGAGCCACCGGCGCCCTGCACCAGTTCGAAGTGGCCGTTGCCCTTGACCTGGGCGGAGCCCTGGAACATCAGGTGCTCGAAGAGGTGGGCCAGTCCGGTACGCCCCTCGACCTCGTGGCGGGAGCCGACGTCGTACCAGAGGCACACCGCTGCGACCGGGGTCAGGTGGTCCTCGGAGAGCACCACGCGCAGGCCGTTGGCCAGGCGGTGCTCGGTCGCTGTCAGGCCGCCGGAGCCTGCCTCGGCTGTGGCCGTGTGACCCATGGGCATGTACGTCCCTTCGATCGCGGAAACTGTGGACGGAGACCGTGGACGGAATCACCGGCCCCCACCGCATCACTGGTCGGAACTGCGGAATTCCTACCGATCCTGCCACTGTATGCAAGCGCGCGGACCGCCGGTGGAGTTCCCGGTCCGCGTACGCCGAGAGCGAGCACGCGCGCGGGGCGGTCGCCGGGCGCGCCGCCGTGCGGAGGGCTGACTTCCACGGCCGGGACGGGTGTGGACGGGGCGGGCGCGCGAGGCGGGCGGGACCGAGGGCGTACCCTGCGGGCAGCACCGGGCCGGGCAGCCCGCGAACGGGTCCTGGTCGGTCGCTGTCAGTGCCGCGGTCCACAATGGACGCGTCAGTTCACCGTTCACGCTTCAGCAAGGAGCCGGCAGCGATGGCCCGCCGTAGTACGAAGACCCCGCCGCCCGACGACCCGTACGAGGAGAAGATCCTCGACATCGACGTCGTCGACGAGATGCAGGGTTCCTTCCTGGAGTACGCCTACTCGGTCATCTACTCCCGTGCCCTGCCGGACGCACGCGACGGACTGAAGCCGGTGCACCGCCGCATCGTCTACCAGATGAACGAGATGGGCCTCAGGCCCGAGCGCGGCTACGTCAAGTGCGCGAGGGTCGTCGGCGAGGTGATGGGCAAGCTCCACCCGCACGGCGACGCGTCGATCTACGACGCCCTGGTGCGCATGGCCCAGCCGTTCTCCATGCGTGTGCCGCTCGTGGACGGCCACGGCAACTTCGGCTCCCTGGGCAACGACGACCCGCCGGCCGCCATGCGGTACACCGAGTGCCGGATGGCCGAGGCGACCAGCCTGATGACGGAGTCGATCGACGAGGACACCGTCGACTTCGCCCCGAACTACGACGGCCAGGAGCAGGAGCCGCAGGCGCTGCCCGCCGCCTTCCCCAACCTGCTGGTCAACGGGGCCTCCGGCATCGCGGTCGGCATGGCCACCAACATGCCGCCGCACAACCTGCGCGAGGTCATCGCCGCCGCCCGTCACCTGATCCGGTATCCGAACGCGGATCTGGAGACGCTGATGAAGCACGTCCCCGGACCCGACCTGCCCACCGGCGGCCGGATCGTCGGCATGCCCGGCATCCGGGACGCCTACGCGACCGGCCGCGGCACGTTCAAGATCCGCGCGACGGTGTCGGTGGAGCCGGTGACGGCCCGCCGCAAGGGCCTGGTCGTCACCGAGCTGCCCTTCGCCGTCGGCCCGGAGAAGGTGATCGCCAAGATCAAGGACCTGGTCGGCTCGAAGAAGCTCCAGGGCATCGCGGACGTCAAGGACCTCACCGACCGCGAGCACGGCCTGCGCCTGGTCATCGAGATCAAGAACGGCTTCGTGCCGGAGGCGGTCCTGGAGCAGCTCTACAAGCTGACGCCGATGGAGGAGTCCTTCGGCATCAACAACGTCGCCCTGGTGGACGGCCAGCCCCTCACCCTGGGGCTGAAGGAGCTCCTGGAGGTCTATCTCGACCACCGCTTCGACGTCGTGCGACGGCGCAGCGAGTTCCGCCGCACCAAGAAGCGGGACCGGCTGCACCTGGTCGAGGGCCTGCTCATCGCGCTCGTCGACATCGACGAGGTGATCCGCCTCATCCGCTCGTCCGACAACTCCGCGCAGGCCAAGGAGCGGCTGATCGAGCGCTTCTCGCTGAGCGACGTGCAGACGCAGTACATCCTCGACACGCCGCTGCGCCGGCTGACCCGGTTCGACCGCATCGAGCTGGAGACCGAGAAGGACCGGCTGAACGCCGAGATCGACGAGCTGACCGCGATCCTCGACTCCGACGCGGAGCTGCGCAAGCTGGTCTCGGCGGAGCTGGCGGCGGTGTCCAAGAAGTTCGGCACCGACCGCCGTACGGTGCTGCTGGAGTCGTCGGCCTCCCCGGTGACGCCGGTGTCGCTGCAGGTGGCGGACGACCCGTGCCGGGTGCTGCTGTCCTCGACCGGGCTGCTGGCCCGTACGGTCAACGGCGAGCCGTTCGCCTCGGACGGCGGCGGCAAGCGCGTGAAGCACGACGTGATCGTCTCGGCGGTGCCGGCCACGGCCCGCGGCGAGGTGGGCGTGGTGACCTCCGCGGGGCGCCTGCTGCGGATCAACGTCGTCGATCTGCCGCAGCTGCCCGCGGAGATGCCCACGCCGAACCTGGCGGGCGGCGCGCCGCTGGCGGAGTTCGTCTCCCTGGAGGACGACGAGACGGTCGTCTGCCTGACCACGCTGGACGAGTCCTCGCCGGGTCTCGCGCTCGGCACGGAGCAGGGCATCGTCAAGCGCGTGGTGCCGGACTACCCGTCCAACAAGGACGAGCTGGAGGTCATCACCCTCAAGGAGGGGGACCGGATCGTCGGCGCGATCGAGCTGCGGACCGGCGAGGAGGACCTGGTCTTCATCGCCGACGACGCCCAACTGCTGCGTTACCAGGCCTCGCAGGTGCGTCCGCAGGGGCGGCCGGCGGGCGGTGTGGCCGGCATCAAGCTGACCGAGGGCGCGAAGGTCATCTCGTTCACGGCGGTCGACCCGGCGGTGGACGCGGTGGTGTTCACGGTGGCGGGTTCGCGCGGGACGCTGGACGACTCGGTGCAGACGACGGCGAAGCTGACGCCGTTCGACCAGTACCCGCGCAAGGGCCGGGCCACCGGCGGGGTGCGCTGCCAGCGGTTCCTCAAGGGCGAGGACTGCCTGGCGCTGGCCTGGGCGGGCCCGGCACCGGCCCACGCCGCGCAGAAGAACGGCTCGCCGGTCCGGCTTCCGGACATCGACCCGCGCCGCGACGGGTCGGGAGTGTCCCTGTCGAAGACGGTGTCGGTGGTGGCGGGCCCGGCCTAGGCGGCGGACCCCGGCTCCGCAGGTTCCTCCGGGTCCTCCGGGTCCGCCTCGGGCTCGTCGGGGTCCTCGGCGCCCTGTACGTAGCGCAGGACGCCCCACATGCCGTGCTCGTCGGCGTGCGGGGCGTGGTGCGCGCAGTCCTGGAGTTCCCTGGTGAGGGCGGGTGCGTCGATGCCGGAGCCGATGAGGACCAGCTGGGTCAGCCGCTCGCCGTCAGCCGGCCAGGGCTCGGGGTAGAAGCGCAGGAACCGTCCGACGGCGTGGACGAGGTACCGGTTGCGCGGGTCGTACGGACCGAGATCGACGTACCCCTTGATCCGGTACAGGCCCTCGGACCGGCTGTCGAGGAACCGCATCAGGCGGCGGGGGTCGAGCGGCACGTCGGAGACGAAGGACAGGCTGTCGTAGGCGGCGTGCAGGTGGGTGGCGTGCTCGTGCTCGCGGCCCTCCCCGTCGTGCGGGTCGTGCAGGTCGTCGAAGGACAGCTGCCCGATCCGCTCCTCGGAGGGACGGCAGTCGAACAGGAACTCCGGGTCGATCCGGCCGTAGGTGGCCGGGACGACGGCGGCGCGGTCGGTGAGCGAGCCGACGAGGTCCAGGACGCGGTCGCCGTCGACGGCGCGGTCGAGCTTGTTGACGACGACGAGGTCGGCGAGGGCGAGGTGCCGGTCGATCTCGGGGTGCCGGGCCCGGGTGGCGTCGAACTCGGCGGCGTCGACCACCTCGACCAGGCCGCCGTAGACGATGCCGGTGAGTTCGCTGGTGAGCAGCATGCGCACCAGTTCCTGGGGTTCGGCGAGGCCGCTGGCCTCGATGACGACGACGTCGACGCCGGTCTCGGGCCGGGCGAGCCGCTCCAGGTAGACGTCCAGCTCACCGGGGTCCACGGCGCAGCACAGGCAGCCGTTGCCGAGGGAGACGGTGGAGTCCCCGAGCGCTCCGGCCACGGCCATCGCGTCGATCTCGATGGCACCGAAGTCGTTGACGACCGCGCCGATCCGGCTGCCGCCGGAGCGATGGAGCAGGTGGTTGAGGAGCGTGGTCTTACCGGACCCGAGAAATCCGGCGAGGATGACGACCGGGATCTGGGGGGTCGGGGGGTGCGAGGGGTCCGTTGTGCCCGTGGGGTCCGGGGGAAGCGTGTCGTGCGGGGGATACGAGGGGTGCCCCAAGGTGGTGCCTTTCTCCACGCCTGCGAGTACGTCCGCGCAGGTCCGGCCAGGACCGGGACGCGCGCGCCGCCCCAGGATAAGAGCCGGACACGAGCCGCCGGAAACGCCGCGAAGTGAACGATTGTTAGCAGCGTGCACGGGGCAGACGTCCGGGAAGGCGCCGGATCGTGCGACCCTCGCTTCCCTCCGTGCGCCTCCTCTCCGCCTCCCTGCCGATCAGAGCCGCTCGGCACTCTGGAGGTGGCAAGCGCCGCCCATCGCTCGCCGGTCCCCGTCACCCGCCCCGCACCCGACGACCGGCGGACGGTCGCCTGATACGGGGGTTGACATGGCCACACAGAAGTACCCGGCAGGGAAGTTCGACTCCGCGGCAGCCGGACTGGTGCTGGTGGCCGCCGCGGTCGGACTGGCCGCCCGCCGGCGGCGCCTGGAGACGACACGTCTCCAGGTGAAGCGGCTGGAACTGCTGGAACTGGCGCACCGCCGCACGGCACTGGCCCGTCAGCAGCGCATGCACTGGGAACTGCTGTCGCGGGCGATCGACGACCCTTCCTTGGCCGCGGTCATCGACACGTACGACACCGAGATTCCGGTCGAGAAGCGACGGCAGTTCTTCTACGCCAACGCCTGGTACGTCAGCCTCTATCACCTCTACGAGGCGGGGCTCCTGGACATGGAGGAGCTCTTCGGGCGCTTGCGGGAGTTCTTCCAGAACCCGGTGATGCGGGAGTACTGGGAAGCCTCGCGAAAGCAGCGCGCCTCGCTCAAGCAGTCGTCCGACGAGGCGCGCATCGGCACCATGGTGGACGGGCTGATCTGCGATCTGGAGGACGCCGACACCGACGAGTGGTGGGTGGTCGGCACCCCTCCGTCGTCCTGACCGTCCCGGTACACGCCCCCTCAGCGGTCCACCAGGTCAATCACCGCCCACGGACGGTACGGCCGAGTGACTTTCGCCTGTGCGCCCCTGTGGCTCCCGCAGATCCCAGTAGCGTTCGGCATGTCACCACGACCAACCCCGAAGGACCGGTATCCCTTGAAGATCGTGCGCCGCATCGGTGTGCCTCCCAGCGCCCGTGGCAGTACCTCTGGAGCCAGTTGCCCGGACATCTTCGAGCTGAGCGACGGCAACTTCGCCGTCATCGGCACGGAGGCCACCGACACGCTGGAACGCGAGTTGCCGGCCGACGCCGCCCGCGCCGACTACGAACGCATCGTCGTCGTCAGCCGGGAGACCCTCATCCGCGCCAAGGCGGACATCCCCGACGCCTGAGTCGGACAGCGACAACCGTTCGGCCACCGCTTCCGCCTCGCTCCCGCCACCTGCGGGCCGGGGCCGAACCGACCGAGCAGCACACCCGGCCACTGCTTGGCGGCACACCGCGTCAGGCCCGGCACCGGACCGGTCCCGGGCCTGACTGCGCCCCCAACCCCCAGCCCCTCGCACCTCGAAGGCGAGAGCCTCCTCTCGCAGGTGAGGACCTCTTTCCCCGTACCGGGCGGCATGCCGCCCTCTCCACGGCCGCCGTTCCAGGCCCTGTGCACCATCGGCGCCGGTCACCGCCGGCACCCCCTTGCATTCCGCACCCCGCGGACCGGCCACCGCCAACACGCGATCGGGTCCGACGAGCGTGCCCGAAAACCCCGCCACGACTACGAGACTCCCGCCGAAAGGATTCTCCATGCGACGCCTCGACGAGCCCGCGCACGGCCGCGAATGCTCGACCGGAATGACCTGTCCCGCTGTCTTCGAGCTCCCGGACGGGAGGATCGCGGTCATGGGAACCGACGTGACGGACGGACTGCGTGAATCACTCGCAGGGGCCGGCCCGTTCCCGGGTCGCGCCTGCATAGTCAGCGTCCCCCGCCAGGTCCTGCGCACGGCGCTGCGCAACCTCTGAGCGACAGGGCCGCCCCGCTCAGGTCGGGCCGGTACCCGCCGTTTCCCCGCCCGGCTCCGGGAAAGAATTCGACGGACCGGGTGGGGAGGCGCGGATGGCTGCCGATCGAGCGGTGCGCGAGACCGTGCGCTTTGTCGCGTGGGCCGGCGCCACAGCCGTGGGGGTGGCCGTCGTCGGCATCGCCTCCCTGGCGGTCAGCGGATGGCTCATAGACGGCGTGGAACGGCTCAACCCCGACGAGCACTCGGCTGTCGAACGCAGCTCGCTCGGACAGTATTTCGGAGGCGTGAGTGCGGTTTTCTCCGGTCTGGCCCTCATCTTGCTGATCGTCGCACTGTTCTACCAGCAGAAGGAGATTCGGCAGCAACGTGAGGAGCTGGCACTCCAGCGTCAAGAACTGTCCGCCTCAAGGGACGAGTTGCGCCGCAGCGCCGCCGCCGACCTGCGGGCCCTGCACGTTCAGTTGACCCAGCTCGCGATCGAGCACCCCGCACTGGGCGAAGTATGGGGGGACTACCCCGGCGAGACCGACGAGGGGCGACGGCAGATGCTCTTCGCCAACGCCTGCTTCGGGCACATGATCCTCGCGGAGAGCTGGGGGAACACCACGGAGGCCGAGTTGCTCGTCAACGCCCGGGTCCTCCTGCGGAGCCCGGTCTTCCGGCGCTACTGGGCCGCCACCAGGGGCGTGAAAAGCCAACTGCCCCCGGAAAGCGACGAAGGCCGGGTGTTCCGCTTCTTCGAGCAGGCTCTGACGGAACTGGACGGAAACACGCCCCCGCCGGCGCGCTGACAGAGGGTCTCTGCCAGCACACGGCAAGGCGCCCGCACCGGATCACGCCATGCGCGACGCCTCCGGCCCCACGTACCGCGCCGCCGGCCTGATGATCTTCGAGTCGGCCGCCTGTTCCAGGATATGGGCGCTCCAGCCGACCACCCGGCCCGCCGCGAAGGTCGGGGTGAACATCTCCCGGGGCAGACCGCAGAGTTCCATGACCACGCCCGCGTAGAACTCGACGTTGGTGTGGAGTTCCCGGCCCGGCTTCAGCTCCGCGAGGATGGCCTCGACCCGGCGTTCCACCTCCACGGCGAACGCCACCCGGGGACCGCCGAAGCTTTCGGCGACCTCGCGCAGCATCCGCGAACGCGGGTCCTCCGTGCGGTAGACGGCGTGACCGAAGCCCATGACGCGCTCGCCCGCGAGGACACGTGCCCTGATCCAGTCGTCGATGCGGTCGGGCGTGCCGATGGCGTCGAGGGTGTCCAGCGCCCGGCTCGGCGCCCCGCCGTGCAGCGGGCCGGAGAAGGCCGCCACCGCTCCCGTGAGACAGGCGGCGACGTCCGCACCCGTCGACGCGATGACCCGGGCGGTGAAGGTGGACGCGTTGAAACCGTGGTCGATCGTCGAGATCAGGTACTGCTCGATCGCCCGCGCCCGCCGCTCGTCCGGCTCGGCGCCGGTGAGCATGTAGAGGTAGTTCGCCGCGTACGGCAGGTCCTCGCGCGGCTCCACCGGTTCCTGTCCCCGCCCCAGCCGGTGCAGCGCGGTGAGCAGCGTGGGGACGGCGGCGACCGCGGCGACGGTGTCCGCGCGGCGGCGGTCGGCGTCGATGTCGTACACCGGCCGGAAGTCGCGCGCCGCGCCCAGCAGGGACAGGGCCGTGCGCATCCCGGCGAGCGGGCCGGAGCGTCCGCCGGCCGCCGCCAGGGCGGGCAGCGCGGCCCGTACCTCGTCGGGCAGCCGACGCGGCGCGGCGGTCTCGGCGGCGAACGCGGCGGCCCGCTCCGCGTCCGGCAGCTCGCCGTGGACCAGCAGGTGCCAGACCTCCTCGAAGCCGCGCGTCCCGGCGAGCTCCACGGCGGAGTACTGACGGTAGTGGTAGAAGCCCTCGGCCCCCCGCACGTCCCCGATCTCGGTGTCGGTGACGACGACTCCGGCCAGCCCCCGGGGTACGGCGACGGGCGTGACTGCGGTCCTGGTGACGGACATGTCCTGCTCCTCGGTTCGCGCCTCCTGCACCCTATGCATTGACTCGACTGTCCATAATTGATTAGCTGCCTGTCAATATTGATTGAATCAATGTTTATGAGAAGGGGCGCGCTAAACAGGTGCGTCCGGCCGGACGGATACGGTGACCTCCATGCGTGATCAGGAGCAGCGACGGCTGACCACCAAGGAGGCCGCGGAACTGCTCGGCGTGAAGCCGGAGACGGTGTACGCCTACGTCAGCCGCGGTCTGCTCAGCAGCCGGCGGGCCACGGGCGCCCGCGGCAGCACCTTCGACGCCAAGGAGGTGCGGGCGCTCGCCCGCCGCAACCGGCGCGAGGGCGCTTCCGGCCCCTCCCCCGGCGGCGAACCGGCCGTCCGCACCCGGCTCACCCTCATCGACAGCGACCGGTACTTCTTCCGCGGCGTCGACGCGGTCGAACTGGCCCGGCTCCACACCTACGAGGAGGTCGCCGAGTGGCTGTGGACCGGGCGGCTCCACCCCGGGGCCGCCTTCACCGCGCCCGAGGCGGCCGTCGCCGTGGCCCGCCGCGCGGTCGACGCCCTGCCAGGACACGCCGGCCCCACCGACCGGCTGCGGGTCGCCGCGATCGCCGCGGCGACCGCCGACCCGCTCCGCTTCGACCTGGCCGAGGACGCCGTGCTCGGCACCGCGCGGAGCCTCATCCCGACGCTGGTGGAGGCTCTGCCGCCGGTCCCGCCGCACCGGGCCGAACGGGGTTCGGTCGCCGCCCGGCTGTGGGCGCGGCTCACCCCCCGCCCGGCCGACGAGGCGTCCCTGCGGGTCCTCGGGACCGCCCTCGCGCTGCTCGCCGACCACGACCTGGCCGCCTCGACCCTCGCCGTGCGCGTCGCCGCGTCGGCCCGCGCCCACCCGTACGCCGCCGTGTCCGCGGGACTCGGCGTGATCGAGGGACCGCTGCACGGCGCGGCCAGCGGCCTCGCCCACCGGATGCTGCGGGACGTACTCGAACGGGGCGGCGCCGCCCCCGTGGTCGCGGAGGAGCTGCGGGCCGGCCGGCGCATCCCCGGGCTCGGCCACCGCCTGTACCCCGGCGAGGACCCACGCGCGCGTGCCCTGTTCGCGCTGCTGGAGGGGGTGCCGTCGGCGGCGCCCGCGCTGACCGCCGCCCGCGACATCGCCGCCACCGCGGCCCGCCACACACCACTGCACGCCAATGTCGACCTGGCGCTCGCCGTACTGACCACCGCCACGGGCATGCCCTCTTCGGCGGGCGAGACCGTCTTCGCGGTGGCCCGGACGGCGGGCTGGATCGCGCATGCGTTGGAGGAGTACGCCGAACGGCCCCTGCGGATGCGCCCCAGCGGGCTGTACGTGGGTCCGCGCCCGCCGATGCCCCTGCCGGAGCACTGACGGCAAAACACCTGCTGGGGGCGGTAGGCGGGGCTTCCGCTTCACTCACCCGGCGGGCGTTCGCGCGCTGCGGGAGGCCGGGACCTCCAACTCAGGTTAGGCTCACCTCTGTGAGTAGGTGCTCAACCGTCTCCCAGGACCTCGCCGAGCCCGTTTCGGGGACCGCGGCGACCGCCCGGACCTGGCTGCTGCTGGAGCAGCCCGGCCCGTGGGGCGCCACCGCGCTGACATCGAGCCTCCTGGACCCCGCCGTCGGCCGCGCCCTGGACAGGGCCACCCGCGGCACGGACGTGCGGGTCGCGCTGATCCGCCGCCCCGGCCGCCAGGCGGACCGCGACACCTCCGCCGGACGTCGGGTCTTCGTGGCCCACGGTGTGCCGGGCCGGACCTGGCTGCGCACCGCCACGGTCACCGACCCCGCGCGCCTGCTCGGCCTGGACTTCACCGCGCTCGGCAGGGGTGACCACCGCGGTTTCGACAACCTGCTCGGCGGCCGGGCACACACCGGCGACCCGCTCGTCCTCGTCTGCACCAACGGCAAGCGCGACCAGTGCTGCGCGCTGCTCGGCCGGCCGCTCGCCGCGGAACTGGCCGGCGCCGGCACGGAAGGGGTCTGGGAGGTCACCCACCTCGGCGGCCACCGGTTCTCGCCGACGCTGCTCGTCCTGCCGTACGGCTATGTGTACGGCCGGGTCGACGCGCGCACGGTACGGCGCGTCCTGCGCGGCGTGCGGCAGCGGCGGATCGTCCTGACGGGCTGCCGCGGCAGCTCCGCCTGGGAGCGTCCCGGGCAGGCCGCCGAACTGGCCGTCCGCGCGGCCACGGGCGAGGACGCGGCCGAGGCGTTCGGCGTCGTACGCACCGACGGTTCCGCGCCGCGCTGGGAGGTGACCGTGGCCCACATCGACGGACGCCACTGGCGGGTCGAGGTGTCCCACGGCGCCCCCGGCCCGGCCCGCCCGGAGAGCTGCGGGGCGTCGGTACTGGGCTCACCCGCCCGCCTGGAGGTCACAGCGATCCGCGAACTGACGGTGGCGGCACTCGCCGGTTGACGGCGACGGCGACGGCACCGAACGGTCGACGACGACACGCTTCACCGGCTGACGGTGGCAGCGCTCACCGGCTGCCGTTGGCGACGCTCGCCGATCGACGGTGCCGGCGCTCGCCGGCTGCCGACTGCCAGTGGCGACGCTCCCCGGATGACGACGACGGCGCTCACCGATCGAGGGTGGCGTCGCCCGACAGTTGACGGCGGCGCGGTTCGCCCGCTGACGCCAGCAGCGCTCACCGGCTGACGGCGAGGTCGCTCACCGACCGACCGTGCGGCTGCCGTGAGTGACCGTGCACCGGACGTTCGGGAGCCGGTCGTCGGCAGAAGCGATCCGACCGGCGACACGCCCCCGCGCGGGGCCACGTACCGTCCATAGCCATGAGCTCCACTCCCCCCGCGCGCCGCCGGCGCATCGGACTGCCACGGCGGGTGTTCTCGCAGGTGCTGCTGATGCAGCTGGCGATCGCCGCCGGTGTCGCCGTGCTCGCGACCGGGCTGTTCCTCGCGCCGCTCGGCGACCAGCTGGACGACCAGGCGATGCGCCGGGCGCTGGCCATCGCGCAGACCACCGCACAGCAGCCGGAGATCGCGGCGGACCTGCGAAGCACCCGCGCGGCGGCGGACGGTCCTGTGCAGCGGGAGGCGGAGCTGGTCCGGAAGGCCACCGGAGCCGAGTACGTCGTGGTGATGGACCGCCACGGCGTGCGCTGGTCGCACACCGACCCGGACCGGGTCGGCGAAACCGTGTCCACCGACCCCGGTGACGTCCTGGCCGGACGCGAGGTGATGGAGATCGACAACGGCACACTGGGCCGCTCGGCCCGCGGCAAGGTACCGCTGCGCGACGACGGCGGCGACGTCGTCGGCGCGGTCTCGGTCGGCATCGCCTACGACAGCGTCCGCGCCCGGCTCCTGCACGCCGTGCCGGGGCTGCTGGCCCACGCGGGCGGCGCGCTCGCGGTCGGCGCGCTGGCCGCCTGGCTCATCGCGCGCCGGGTCCAGCGGCAAACCCGTGACCTGGCGTTCTCCGACATCGCGGCGCTGCTCGCGGAGCGCGAGGCGATGCTGCACGGCATCCGCGAGGGCGTCGTGGCCCTGGACCGCACCGGCCGCGTCCGCCTCCTCAACGACGAGGCGCGCCGTCTGCTGGACATCGGCGACGAGGCCGTCGGCCGCTCCCCCGGCGAGGCGCTCGGCGCGGGCCGTACGGCCGACGTGCTCACCGGCCGGGTGACCGGCACCGACCTGCTCACCGTCCGCGGCCCGCGCGTCCTGGTCGCCAACCGGATGCCCACCGGCGACGGCGGCGCCGTCGCCACCCTGCGCGACCGCACCGAACTGGAGCAGCTGAGCCGCGAACTGGACTCGACCCGCGGTCTGATCGAGGCCCTGCGCGCCCAGGACCACGAACACGCCAACCGCATGCACACCCTGCTGGGCCTGCTCGAACTGGAGATGTACGACGACGCCGCGGAGTTCGTCGGCGAGGTGGTGGGCGACCAGCGGGCCACCGCCGAACAGATCACCGAACGCGTCACCGACCCGCTCCTGGCCGCGCTGCTGGTCGGCAAGACGACCGTCGCGGCCGAGCGCGGCGTCACCCTGTGGGTCTCCGACCGCACCCGTCTGCCCGGCCGGCTGGTCGACCCCCGAGGACTCGTCACCGTCGTCGGCAACCTCGTCGACAACGCCGTGGACGCCGCCGCGGGCACACCGCACGCGCGCGTGGAGGTCGAACTGCGCGCGGAGGGACGTACGGCGGTCCTGCGCGTGCGCGACAGCGGACCGGGAGTGCCCGCCGCGCGGCGCGAGCTGGTCTTCACCGAGGGCTGGTCCACCAAGGAGCCGCCCGCGCACCGGCGGCGCGGTATCGGACTCTCCCTGGTCCGGACGTTCGCGGAGCGGCAGGGCGGCGGTGTGACGGTGGACGACGCCCCCGGCGGCGGCGCCGAGTTCACCGTCGTCCTGCCCGAGGCGCTGGCGGGCACCGCCTCCGCCGGTGAGGAGGGATCACGATGATCGAGGTACTGGTCGTGGACGACGACACCCGGGTGGCCCGGGTGAACGCCGCCTACGTGGCGAAGGTCCCGGGCTTCCGCGTGACCGGCGAGGCGCACATCGCCGCCGACGCGCTGCGCCTGCTGGAGACACTGCCCCGGGTCGATCTCGTGCTGATGGACCACTATCTGCCGGACGGGACAGGGCTGGCGGTCGTCGAGGAGATGCGCCGGCGCGGCCAGCAGACCGACGTGATCATGGTGACCGCCGCGCGGGACGTGGCGACGGTGCAGGCGGCGATGCGCCAGGGGGCACTGCAGTACCTGGTCAAGCCGTTCGCCTTCGCGGGTCTACGGGTCCGGCTGGAGGCGTACGCGGAGCTGCGCCGCGCCCTCGACGGCGGCGGCGAGGCCGAACAGGCCGAGGTGGACCGGATGTTCGGCGCCCTGTCCGCGCCGTCGGAGCCCGGACTGCCCAAGGGCCACTCGCCCACCACCGCGGAGCTGGTACGCCAGTGCCTGATCCGGGCCGAGGGGTCGCTGTCGGCCCAGGAGATCGCCGAACGGACCGGCGTGAGCCGGCAGACCGCCCAGCGCTACCTGAAGCTCCTGGAGCGCACGGGACGGGCCCGGCTGACCCTGCGCTACGGCGACGCGGGCCGCCCGGAACACCGCTACGAGTGGGCGACCCGCGGCTGACGGACCGGCGCCGGTACGACTCGCGGCTGACGGACCGGCGCCGGTCCGCCGTCGGACCGGCTCAGACGGCCCCCGCGCCGGTCAGCGCCCGCACCTCCGTCTCCGCGTGCTTGGCCGGGTCCGGCGGCTCGGCGGAGAGGACGGTGCCGAGCCAGCCGGCGACGAAGCCGAGCGGGATCGAGACCAGCCCCGGGTTGTCCAGCGGGAAGAGCTGGAAGTCGGCCCCCGGGAACAGCGCGCCGGGGCTGCCGGACACCACCGGTGACAGCAGCACCAGCAGCACCGCGGGCACCAGACCGCCGTAGACGGACCACACGGCGCCGCGCGTGGTGAAGCGGCGCCAGAACAGCGAGTACAGCAGGACGGGGAGGTTGGCCGAGGCCGCCACGGCGAAGGCGAGGCCGACCAGGAAGGCGACGTTGAGGTCCCTGGCCAGCAGGCCGAGGGCGATGGCCAGGGCGCCGACGGCCACCGCCGCGACACGCGCGACGGCCACCTCGTCGCGCGCTCCGGTGCGGCGGCGGCGCAGCGAGGCGTACAGGTCGTGCGCCACGGACGCCGAGGAGGCGAGGGTGATCCCGGCGACGACGGCGAGGATCGTGGCGAAGGCGACGGCGGCCACGACCGCGAAGAGAACGGTCCCGCCGGTGGAGTCGGCGCCGCCGCCGAGGTCGAGCGCCAGCAGCGGCACCGCCGTGTTCCCGGACGCGTTGGACCGCCGTACGGCGTCCGGGCCGACGAGGGCGGCCGCACCGAACCCGAGAACGATGGTCATCAGGTAGAAGCCGCCGATGAGTCCGATGGCCCAGACCGTCGACCGGCGGGCCGCGCGGGCCGTGGGGACGGTGTAGAAGCGGGACAGGATGTGCGGCAGCCCGGCGGTGCCGAGGACGAGGGCGAGTCCGAGGCTGATGAAGTCCAGTCGGGAGCTCCAGTCACCGCCGTAGTTCAGTCCCGGGGCGAGGAACGCGGCGCCGTGCCCGCTGCGTTCGGCCGCGCTCTGCAGCAGTGCGTCGAAGTCGCCGTGGAAGCGGAGCAGGACGAGGGCGGTCAGCACCAGGGTGCCGCCGAGCAGCAGGACCGCCTTGACGATCTGGATCCAGGTGGTGGCCCGCATGCCGCCCAGCGACACGTAGACGATCATCAGCGCGCCGACGCCCACGACGGTCCACGCGCGTGCCGCCTCGCCGCTGTCGCCGATCAGCAGTGCGACCAGGCTGCCGGCGCCCACCATCTGCGCGACCAGGTAGAGCACGGAGACGGTGACCGACGAGGTCCCCGCGGCGATCCGCACCGGGCGTTCCCGCATCCGCGCGGCGACCACGTCGGCGAGGGTGAACCGGCCGCAGTTGCGTACCAGTTCGGCGACGAGGAACAGCACGACCAGCCAGGCCACCAGGAAGCCGACGGAGTAGAGCATGCCGTCGTAGCCGTACAGGGCGATGAGTCCGGAGATGCCCAGGAAGGAGGCGGCGGACATGTAGTCGCCGGAGATGGCAAAACCATTCTCCAACGGTGAGAAGAGACGGCCGCCGGCGTAGAACTCCTCCGCCGAGCCCTGCCGGCTGCGGCCCGCCCAGGTCGTGATGGCGAGGGTGACCGCGACGAACGCGCTGAACAGCACGAGCGCCAGCGTCTGGTGCCCGCCGGTCATGCGCCACCGCCGCGGGCCTTGGCGCGCTCCTGGGTGGCCCAGCGCAGCTCCAGGGCCGCCCGGTCCCTGCGGAGGCGGGCGTGCCGGGTGTAGGCCCAGGTCAGGAGGAAGGTGGTGAGGAACTGACCGAGTCCGGCGAGCATCGCCACGTTCACCGCGCCGGCCACCGGCCGGGCCATCAGCTCCGGGGCGGTCGTGGCGGCCACCACGTACGCCAGATACCAGGCGAGGAAGCCGATCACCGCCGGTACGACGAACCGGCGGTAGCGGCTGCGTACCTCCTGGAAGGCCGCGCTGCGGTGGACCTCCAGGTACACCTCGGCCGCACCCGTGCCCGCACCCGCCCCCGTGCCCGCCCCCGCGTTCGTACTGGTGCCGGTGCCGGTGCCCGCGCCCGTGTCGCCGGGATGGCGCCGGGTCTGCGGCACGGGTCCCTTCGGCGCGGGACCGGCCGCCGCCGCTGTCGCCTCGCCCCAGCCCGAGGCGAGGGCGTCGTACCAGGGGTCGTCGTACCCCGCGTCGCTCCGCGGACCGGCCTCCGCCGCGCGGAGACGATCATTGCTTGACTGCATGCCCAAGGATGGACAGACCGGGAAGATCCCCGACTCTTCTTCCCTGAGCTCTTCACCCCATCAGGTGATACGCACACCGCGCGGAGCCCGATAAGGCCCCGCGCGGAGCCCGGTGCGGCTAGGCGTCGATCCGGGAGCGGTCCAGCGTCGCCGCCGAGTTGGAGATGAACTCCTTGCGGGGAGCGACGTCGTTGCCCATCAGCAGGTCGAAGACCTGCTCGGCCGCCTCCAGGTCGGTGAGGTTGATCCGGCGCAGGGTGCGGCGGCGCGGGTCCATGGTCGTCTCCGCGAGCTGGTCGGCGTCCATCTCGCCGAGGCCCTTGTACCGCTGGATGGAGTCCTTGTAGCGGATGCCCTTGCTCTGGAACTCCATGAGCTTGTCGCGCAGCTCGCGGTCCGAGTACGTGTAGACGTACTTGTCCTGGCCCTTCTTCGGCTGGCTGATCTCGATGCGGTGCAGCGGCGGCACGGCGGCGAAGACCCGGCCGGACTCGACCATGGGCCGCATGTAGCGGTGGAAGAGCGTCAGCAGCAGCGTGCGGATGTGGGAGCCGTCGACGTCGGCGTCCGTCATCATGATGATCTTGCCGTAGCGGGCCGTGTCGATGTCGAAGGTCCGGCCCGAGCCGGCTCCTATGACCTGGATGATCGCCCCGCACTCGGCGTTCTTCAGCATGTCCGTCACGGACGACTTCTGGACGTTGAGGATCTTGCCGCGGATCGGCAGCAGCGCCTGGAACTCGGAGTTGCGGGCGAGCTTCGCTGTGCCGAGCGCGGAGTCGCCCTCGACGATGAACAGCTCGCTGCGGTCCACGTCGTCACTGCGGCAGTCGGCGAGCTTGGCCGGCAGCGAGGAGGACTCCAGGGCCGTCTTGCGGCGCTGGGCGTCCTTGTGCTGACGTGCGGCGATGCGCGTACGGGCGGCGGCGACGGCCTTCTCCATGACGACCCGCGCCTGGGCGGCGGCGTCGCGCTTGGTGGAGGTCAGGAACGCCTTCAGCTCCTTGGCGATGACGTTCGCCACGATGCGGCGGGCCGCCGAGGTGCCGAGCACCTCCTTGGTCTGGCCCTCGAACTGCGGCTCGGCGAGACGCACCGTGACGACGGCGGTCAGGCCCTCCAGGGCGTCGTCCTTGACGATGTCGTCCTCGGCGACGCGCAGCAGCTTCTTGGTGCGCAGCACCTCGTTCATCGTGGTGGCCACGGCCTGCTCGAAGCCCGCGACGTGGGTGCCGCCCTTGGGGGTGGCGATGATGTTCACGAACGACTTGAGGGTCGTGTCGTAGCCGGTGCCCCAGCGCATGGCGACGTCGACGCCCAGCTCACGGGTGACCTGGGTGGGGGTCATCTGGCCGAACTCGTCCAGGACGGGGACGGTCTCCCTGAAAGTGCCCTGCCCGGAGAAGCGCAGGACGTCGCAGACGGGCTTGTCGGCGGCCAGGTACTCGCAGAACTCGCTGATGCCGCCGTCGAAGCGGAACGACTCCTCGCCCTTGCTGCCGCCCTCACCGAGGCCCAGCTCGTCCCGTACGACGATGGTCAGGCCGGGGACCAGGAAGGCGGTCTGGCGGGCCCGCTGGTGCAGCGTGTCCAGGGAGAGCTTGGCGTCCTTGAGGAAGATCTGCCGGTCGGCCCAGTAACGCACGCGCGTGCCGGTCCGCGACTTCGGGATCTTCTTGGCCTTGCGCAGTCCGCTGCCGGCGTCGAACTTGGCCTCGGGGCCCGCGCCGGCGAAGGCGCCGGGCACGCCGCGGCGGAAGCTGATGGCGTGGGTATGGCCGTTCCGGTCCACCTCCACGTCGAGCCGCGCGGAGAGCGCGTTCACCACGGAGGCGCCGACGCCGTGCAGACCGCCGGAGGCGGCGTACGAGCCGCCGCCGAACTTGCCGCCCGCGTGCAGCTTGGTCATGACGACCTCGACGCCGGAGAGGCCGGTCTTGGGCTCGACGTCGACCGGGATGCCACGGCCGTTGTCGCGCACCTCCACCGAGCCGTCGTCGTGGAGGGTCACGTCGATGTGGTCGCAGTAGCCACCGAGGGCCTCGTCCACGGAGTTGTCGATGATCTCCCACAGGCAGTGCATCAGGCCACGGCTGTCGGTCGATCCGATGTACATGCCGGGGCGCTTGCGTACGGCCTCGAGCCCCTCGAGGACGAGCAGGTGCCGCGCGGTGTAGTTGGACCCGTCCCGGTCTGCTCCTGCCAGCAGCGCAGTGGACGGCACGGACGTATCGGCGGTCACGCGGTTCGCTCCTCGCTGAATTTCAGATGGGGCCCTGTTGGGTAAGGGCGCGGCGTCGTTCACCGCTCAGAGGGTACCGAGCCCTGGTAGAGCCGTTGTAACGCCACCCTCGTCATGGAGTCAGCCTAGTCCACGGTCGTATGCCTGTTCGATCGCTCGATGGAGTGAAGCACACATCACGTTCCCTTCCAGGCATGAACCATTTAGGCTCCGGGCACGTCCTCATGAACAACCGGCAAGCCAGCCGGCGGGGACCGACACTGACCGAGAGCGCGAAACCGTACGACACAGAGACACGCACTACGGCACATTCGCCGCCAACCGGCAACAGCCAGCCTCCTCGGAAACTTTTTTCGAGGAAAAGCCACGAGCGGGAACGTTTTGGGGCTGGTTGGATGTTGACCCTGGTACGACAGCTCGTCGAGCTAGAGAAGAGGCGACGTGACTACTGTTCTGACTTCCGCGAGCCCGCTGACGGCCGCTGACCGTTGCGACCGGTGCGGCGCTCAGGCATACCTGCGCGTCGTCCTGCTGAGCGGCGGAGAACTGCTCTTCTGCGCCCACCACGGGCGTAAGTTCGAGCCGGAACTCAAGAAGATCGCCGCTGAGATACAGGACGAGACCGAGCGCCTGACCTCCGTTCCGGCAAGCGCCGACGAAGACGAGCGCTGACACTTCACGACGTCCGACGACGAGCCAGACCGGCACGGCCGGTCAAGGGCGGCCGCCTCCCTCACGGGGGGCGGCCGCCCTGGCTTGTGTACGGGGACCGGTCCGTCTCCTGGTGCTCGTGCGGGAGATTCGGCCCGTGCGGGAGATCCGCTTCGTGCGGGAGATCCGGTTCGTCTTCCGGTGCTCGTGCCGGAGCGAGGTTCGTCTCGCGGGTCCTTGGCGCGGCCTCGGGCTCCCCTGGGTGCTGGAAGCGACGCCACATGGCCCTCAGGGCGCGCTGGGCGCCCCTCTGCCGCCCTGGGAGGCGGATCCCGCCCCGGTATCCCACCCCAGGCTCCGCAGGGCCGCGGAGACGCGCGTGTAGACCCCCGGACTGCCCGCCTCCCCGCACCCGCTCCCCCAGGACACCAGACCGATCAGCTTCCCCCGGGCCACCAGCGGGCCGCCGCTGTCCCCCTGGCAGGCGTCGCGTCCACCGGCCTCATCGCCGGCGCAGACCATCGTCCCGGCGCGGTACTGCCCCTCCTCACTCCCCGGATACGCCTTCTCGCAGAGCGACTCGGGAAGGACGCGTACACGCGCGCCGTGGAGGCTGTCGGCGTAGTCGCCGATGCCGGACGTGTCGCCCCAGCCGTAGACCACGGCGTCCGTGCCGGGCTCGTAGGCCGGGTCGCCGTCGGCCGCCATCGGCAGGGCGGAGCCGGCCGGGAGGGTCTGGGCGAGTGTGATCACGGCGAAGTCTCCGCTGTTGCTGGCGTCGTCGTAGCCGGGGTTCACCCAGACGTCGCGTACCGCGATCTCCTTGCCCCCGCCGGCCAGGAGGTTCGTACGCCCCGCGATTACCTTCAGGTCGCTCACCTGCTCCGGCGGTGTCCCGAGGACCTCCTGGCCCAGGCAGTGTGCCGCCGTGAGGACGGTGGTCCGGCCGACCGCCACTCCCCCGCAGAACTGTCCCGCCCTGGTCCCCCCGAACCGGTCACGGCTGGCCAGTGCCACCGTCCAGGGGCTGTCGGCCGCCTCGACCGGGAACCCTCCGACGACGACGCTGTCGGCGGTCGCGGGTGGTGCGGAGAGCAGTGGTATGGCGGTCGCGGCGGCCGCCAGGACCAGCGGCCGGGCCAGGGCCCGGACGTAAGGGCGTCGCATACAGGCTCCTCACTCTGTGTGGTTGCTCCACGGGTGATGAAATACCCAGAGTGATCCAACCGGCGGCGCCCCGCACCCCGTGCCGACGGCGGTACCGACGGCGGTACCGACGGCGAAGGGCCCGGTCCCCCTGGGGGAACCGGGCCCTTGTCGGCTGTCACGAGCGACCGGCTCGCCTGCGACCCGCTCGCGTGTGCTCCGGACGCGTGTGACCTAGTCGAGGTAGTCGCGCAGCACCTGCGAACGCGACGGGTGACGCAGCTTCGACATGGTCTTGGACTCGATCTGGCGGATGCGCTCACGCGTCACGCCGTAGACCTTGCCGATCTCGTCGAGGGTCTTCGGCTGGCCGTCGGTGAGACCGAAGCGCATGGAGACGACGCCCGCCTCGCGCTCGGACAGGGTGTCGAGCACCGAGTGCAGCTGCTCCTGGAGGAGCGTGAAGCTGACGGCGTCGGCCGGGACGACGGCCTCGGAGTCCTCGATGAGGTCACCGAACTCGCTGTCGCCGTCCTCGCCCAGCGGGGTGTGCAGGGAGATGGGCTCACGGCCGTACTTCTGGACCTCGATGACCTTCTCCGGGGTCATGTCGAGTTCCTTGGCCAGCTCCTCCGGGGTGGGCTCGCGGCCCAGGTCCTGGAGCATCTGGCGCTGCACGCGCGCGAGCTTGTTGATGACCTCGACCATGTGCACCGGGATACGGATGGTGCGGGCCTGGTCGGCCATGGCGCGGGTGATCGCCTGCCGGATCCACCAGGTGGCGTACGTGGAGAACTTGTAGCCCTTGGTGTAGTCGAACTTCTCGACCGCGCGGATGAGACCGAGGTTGCCCTCCTGGATCAGGTCCAGGAAGAGCATGCCGCGGCCGGTGTAGCGCTTGGCCAGGGAGACCACCAGACGGAGGTTGGCCTCCAGGAGGTGGTTCTTGGCGCGGCGGCCGTCCTCGGCGATGATCTCCAGCTCGCGCTTGAGCTTCGGCGCCAGCTTGTCGCTGTTGGCCAGCTTGTCCTCGGCGAACAGGCCCGCCTCGATGCGCTTGGCCAGCTCGACCTCCTGCTCGGCGTTGAGCAGGGGGACCTTACCGATCTGCTTGAGGTAGTCCTTGACCGGGTCGGCGGTGGCACCGGCGGCGGCGACCTGCTGGGCCGGCGCGTCGTCCTCGTCGTCGTCGGAGAGCACGAACCCGGCGGCCTCGGTGCCCTCGGGCTCGCCCTCGGCCTTGGTCTCCTCCAGCACCTCGTCCTCGAGGAGCTCGCCGTCGTCCTTCTTCGCCGTGGTCTTCTTCGCCGCCGTCTTCTTGGCGGTGGTCTTCTTCGCGGCCGCCTTCTTGGCGGTGGCGGTGGTCTTCTTCGCCGCCGTCTTCTTGGCGGGCGCCTCGTCCTCGGCGGCGGAATCGGCCGCGGCGGGCGGCGCCGGGCTGGCGGCGGTGGTGGTCTTCCTGCTGGTCACCGTCTTCGCCGCGACCGTCTTGGTGGCGGTGCGCTTGGCGGGACTCTTCGCTGCGACGCTCTTTCGGGTGCGCTTGGGCTCCGCGGCACTGACCATCAGCGTCACACCCTCTTCCTCGAGGATCTGGTTGAGGCTGCGCAGTACGTTCTTCCACTGAGTGGCCGGAATCTGGTCAGCTTCGAAGGCCCGACGCACGTCGTCGCCGGCGATCTGCCCCTCAGCCTTTCCCCGCTCAATGAGAGCCATGACAGAGACGGACTCGGCGATCTCCGGCGGGAGCGTACGGGATGTGCTGGCCGACACGAACAACCTCTCGGAACGTTGAAAACGGCTTCCGGCCCCGTCCGGGAGGACAGGAGCCGACCGCCGGCTTGGTGATGGGCCGACGGCGCGGGCGGGGGCCGGGGGAGATACACAGCGCCGTGAACGGCATCCGTATTCCCTCCGCGGCTGTCACCTCTTAGGTCATCGCGTTGTTCCCACGAGCGTTACGCCCAATCCGCGTGGCCCGAGTCACACCCCGTAAGAGAGCAAAGGTGGTCAGACATTGACAGAAAGGATCACCGGCGGTGCCTGTCCAGCCATGATGCATCAGGTCCTGGCCCGGACACCGTCGACCCCGCAGTGCCGTCCGGGCGCTGCGGGGTCGACGGCGGCGACGGACCGGCCGGGCACCGCCACAGGAGGGGGTGGCGTGTCCGGTCGGGCCGCGCGGGCGGTGCGGTCAGTGCTCGCGCGGGGCGGGCACCACGCGCTCCACCTCGGAGTGGGTCGTGAGCAGTTGGCGCATGGTCGCCTCGGCGATCGCGCCGTCACCGGCGGCGAGGGCGTCGACGATGCGCGCGTGCTGCGCCAGCGACACGTCGTTCGGCCGGTCACAGCCCGTGACCGGGCCGCCCGAGACCTGGAGGGCGGCGGAGACGATGCCGGACAGGTGCTCCATCATGCGGTTGCCCGCGACCTGGATGAGCAGCGAGTGGAATTCGGCGTCGGCCCTGGAGAAGGTGAGAGCGTCGCCCTGGTTCATGGCATGTCCCATGACGCCGACCATGTCGGAGAGGCGCTGCTGCACGTCCTCCCTGCCGTGCCCGGCGGCGAGGCGCGCGGCCAGCGGCTCGATCGTCCAGCGCAGCTCGCTCAGCTCACGGCGCTGGTCGTCGCGCTGCGGCCCGAAAGCGCGCCATTCGATGATGTCCGGGTCGAGCAGGTTCCAGTCGCTCACAGGGCGTACGCGCGTACCCACATTCGGACGGGCACTCACCAGCCCCTTGGCCTCCAGGACGCGCAGCGACTCCCGGACGACGGTACGGGACACCTCGAAACGCTGGCCGATCTCCTCGGGCACCAGGGGACGGTCGGCCCCCAGGTCGCCGGAGACGATCATCTGACCGAGCTGCTGAACCAGTTGTCCGTGCAGTCCGCGGCCGCGATTGCCCGCGGTGCGCCGGCCCACACGGCCCAGTTCCTGATCCGCCCCTTCCCAGGCGGGGACTCCGACGCGGTCGACGGGGGGCGCCTCGGCGTAGGGGTAGCGGTCGAGTTCGCCCGGTCCGGCGAGGCCGGAGTCTGCGGAGCGGGCGGCGGTCATCATGGTGTGCGCAAGGGTACTCACGCATCCTTTGTCGGCGCCGTTCCCAACTCCCTTGAGGTCTTTGGTGAAAAGCACACGAAAGGGTGATCGCTCACCCCTTCCCAATTGACGACTTATCGGAAAGAAACGGACTTTCCTCGGGGAGTTGCGTGCACGGCCGGACCGGACCGGCCGCCCCGGCCGCACAGGACCGGGCTCCTACGACCGGCCGCCTGAACCCCGAACCCCGGTCGAGCGCCTCAACGCACCCGGCTCCGCGCCCGCCCCCGTGCGGTCGTCAGCAGGTACGCGCAGACCAGCGTGGCCAGCGACAACGCCAGCGCGCTGCCGACAGGTTGGACGACCACGCGCAGCACCGCCGCCACGTACCGCTCCCCGCCGAACGGCCACTGCGTCATGAGCACCTCCCGCACCCGCACCGGGAAGTCCGCGGCGGTACGGACGGACCCGGACCCGCCGTTCCAGGCCCACCGCACGAGCGGGACGACGAGGACGGGGACGGCGACGACGGCCGCCAGCCCGGCGGTGGCGGACCGGAACAGACCGGCGGCGAGCACCCCGGCCCACGCGCACCCGATCATCAGCCCGGACCAACCGGCCACGGACACCGCCCAGTCGGCGGGGACCCGGACGAACTCCCTTCCGTAGAACAGATACAGCAGCTCCGCGTCGCAGACGACCGTGAGCGCCGCCAGCAGCAGCGCCGTGGCGGCGGAGACGAGCAGCTTGGCGCCGAGCAGCCCGAGGCGGCGGGGGACGGTGCCGCGGTCGGCCGCCAACGCCGGGTGACGGAACTCCTCGCCGAACGCCAGCGCCCCCAGCAGCCCCGCCCCCAGCGCCGCCGGCGGCAGCGGCACCTCACGCGGCCACGCGGCGAGCAGCCGTGGCAGCGGGGTGTGCCCGACCCGGGCCAACAGTACGGCGGCGACGGCCGACACGACGAGCACGACCGCCGCCGTGACGAGCCAGGTCCCGACCCCGAGGACGCGCCGGCACTCGTACCGCAACGGCCACAGCGGACCGGGAGCGGAACGGACGGCGAGGGGCGGGGGAAGGGGGGCTGTCGTATCGCCGGGGGCGGCCGGGACGGGGGTGAGAGGGGTGATGGCGAGGGAGGTGGTGGCGAGGGGGGTGGTGGCGAGGGGGGTGGCCGATGCCGTCTGCGGGGCAGGCGTCCGGTCCGGCTCCTCATCGGCGATCCGTTCCGGCGGCAGTCGTACGTCCGTGACGCCCCCGTCGGGGACCGGACCCATGTCTCCGACCTCGTCGGCCAGTTGGTGCACGAGGACGCCGTTGCGGAACGCGGCCTCCCCGACGTCGGCGCACGTACTTCCGTAGACGGAGAGGCGATTCCCCCCTTCGGTGACCACCTCGACCGAACGGTGAGCCGCCCGCGCCTCCTTGGTCAGCAGCGCGGCGAGGCGGGCGGCGTGCGGGGTGCGGACCGCCACGCGGGGACGCAGCCGGGTACGCGAGAACTCCGCCGCCTCCTGATCGGCGACAACCCTGCCCCGCTCCAGCGTCACGACCCGGTCCGCCGTCCGCGCCGCCTCCTTGGGGTCGGCCGTGGTGCACAGCACCGTGCCGCCCTGGGCCGCGTACGCGCGCAGCGCGTCGTGCAGCCAACGGCCCTCCCCCGCCGACAGCCCCCTGGCGGGGTCGTCGAGGACGAGTGTGTGCGGGTCGCCCAGCAGCGCGCAGGCGAGACCGAGTCGCCGGTCCATGCCCCGCGAGAGGGTGCCCAGCCGCTCCTCGCGCAGGCTCACGAGCCCGACCGACTCCAGGACTTCGTCGGCACGCCGGACGGATACCCCGGCGGCCGCGCACAGCATGCGGAGATACCCCCGGACTGTACGCGCCGGGTGTCCCGGCACCTCTCCCAGCACCATGCCGACCTCACGCGACGGATGGGCGACGCGGTGCAGCGGGCGGCCCCTGAAGTGCGTGACGCCACGACCGCGTTGCAGTTCGAGCATGAGCCTGAGGACCGTCGTCCTGCCCGCGCCAGGCGCTCCGAGCAGTACGGTGACGCGTCCCGCGTGCGCCTCGAAGGAGACGTCCTCGACGGCGGGCGGAAGCTCTTTACGCGGGGTGCTGGTCAGTCCGAATGCCTCGATCACTCGCAGCAAGATAGCGGCATATGTCCAGTTTTTCGGGCACCGCGAGGCCTGACGGGCGGCTGTTGCCGAGCGCTACGCCCCCGGCTCACCGTGCGGCCGCGACGGGCCCGTGCACCGGTCGGCCCGGCCGCGCCGTCACACCTCCGGGCGCAGCATGGGCGGGTTGAGCAGCGTCGCGCCACCGGCACGGAAGAGCTGGGCCGGGCGGCCTCCCTGCCGGGTGGTCGTGCCGCCGGTCGGCACGAGGAACCCCGGCGTGCCCGTCACCTTCCGGTGGAAGTTGCGCGGGTCCAGCGCCACCCCCCATACCGCCTCGTAGACGCGGCGCAGCTCGCCCACGGTGAACTCCGGCGGACAGAACGCCGTCGCCAGCGACGAGTACTCGATCTTCGAACGGGCCCGCTCCACCCCGTCGGCCAGGATCTGCGCGTGATCGAAGGCCAGCGGCGCGGCCTGCTCGCCCTCACGGGCGTAACTGCCCTCTTCCAGCAACTCCCCCACCGGCGCCCAGCGGGCGTTGCTTGCGTCGCCGCCCGCGCGGGGTGCGGGCAGGTCGGGCGCGAGGGCGAGGTGGGCGACGCTCACCACCCGCATCCGGGGATCGCGCTTGGGATCACCGTAGGTCGCCAGCTGTTCGAGGTGGGCGCCGTTGTCCTGGGCCGGGGCGGCGGGGTCGTGGACGCACAGCCCCGTCTCCTCGGCCAGCTCGCGTGCCGCGGCCTGCGCCAGGTCCTCGTCCTCCCGCACGAATCCACCGGGCAGGGCCCAGCGCCCCTGGAACGGTGACTCACCCCTGCGCACCGCCAGCGAGCACAGCGCATGGCGTCGCACGGTCAGCACGACCAGGTCCACTGTGACGGCGAAGGGCGGAAAGGCTGACGGGTCGTAGGGCATGCCGCGATCATAGTCGTCTCCCTGACGATAAACACGCCCTTCGGAACGAGGGACGAGGGAGCGCGGAGCGTGTCGGGGTGGTGTGGAGTGCGGGGTGGTGCGGGGGTGGCGTGTGGTGCGGGGTGGTGTGCGGTCGTCCCCGTCCCGAATCGCGCGGTCCGAGTACGCGGCCCCGTACCGCGCACCCCGCGACTCGTGTTTCAGACTCCCAGTTGCAGCCCTTCGGCCGCCTCCTCCACCATGGCGAGCCCCAGTCTGCTGACCCGTACGGAGAAGGGCGCGCCCGCGACCCGGAGCCCCGTGAGACCGATCTCTCCGAGGGGAGCGCCGCGCAGGGGGCGCAGGGCTACCGTCCCGGCGGGCGCGTCCGGGCGGATGCCCGCGAGCGTGGTCAGGAGCAGGACAGCGGCTGCCGCCGCCGTGGCCGCCGGACGGCAGGCCGCGGGGTGCGGCAGGGGCGCACCGCCTTCGGTGCGCTGCTCCCCCGCGTACATCTCGGGCAGCCGGTGCCCGAAGGTCTCCGCCGCGGCCAGTACGCCTCTCAGCAACGAGGCCGCCGTTCTCTCGTGACCGGCGACGGCCAGACCCGCCACCGCGACCGCCGTCTCGTGGACGCGCACGGCACCGGCCCGGTGCCCGAACGGGTTGTACCCCGCCTCCTTCGCACCGAGCCCCCGCAGTCCCCAGCCGCAGTCCATGGCCGGAGCGCCCAGCAGCCGGGCCAGCTGATCGGTCTGTCGTTCGTCGAGCAGGCCCGGAGCGTGACTGCCACCGCCCAGGAGCCCCGTGTCCAGAAGGTGCGCGGCGGCCGACCCGAGGTGCGGCACACACCGCCCGTCGGCGGTCCGCGCCGCGGCGGGCCGGCCCCCGCCGGGATCGTCGGTCCAGAAGTCCCGCCGGAAAGCGCTCCGCAGCCCCTCCGCCCACTGCCGCAGCCCCGCACCGCCCGGTCTGCCACAGACGTCGAGCAGGTCGGCGCCGAGCAGGGCCGCCCGGTGCGCGTGGGCCTGCGTCTCGCAGCGGACCGGCCCACCAGGGTCGGGGTCCCGCAGATACGGGCCGCTACCCACGGTGTCTCTGAGCCAGGTCAGGCAGCGCTCTGCGGTGGGCAGCAGCTCTTCCGTCTCGGCGTCGGGAAGTCCCCAGCGACGTGCTTCCGCGAGGAGCACGGGGAACAGCAGGGTTGCCTCGGTGGCCGTGCAGCCCGGCGGCAGGTGAGGACCCGCGTCGCGTCGTGGCCCGGGGATCATGCCCGAACGCGGCGCCGCGGCGGGAATCTGAGCGCGGGCGAGGATGCGCAGGGTGCTCGCCGCGAGCCGGGTGCCCAGCGGAAGCGTCATGCGGGCGGCGGCGAGGGCTTCTGCCGGGGCCAGTCCGCAGCGCCACGGTGCCCCTGCCGCCAGGTACAGATCACCCTGGTGCGTCCGGTCGCGCAGCAGCAGGGCCCGGAGGTCCTCGACGCTCGTCCGAAGAAGCGCGTCGACCCCGGCGGCGTCCCCCGTCGCACCAGCGGTGGAGAACGGACTCGTCATCGTGTGTCCGACCGCCCTCACCGGCCCCGCGCCGTCCGACCGCACCCGCAGATCCAGACTCGTGCTTCCGCCCGGTGAGAGAGTCAGCTCCCAGCGCAGCACCCCCGCGGAAGCCAGTGAGTCGGCGGGTGCGGGGTCGGCCGTGATCGATGAGGCGCCGGCGGGACCGGACCAGCGCAGGCCGGAGTCGTGCACGGTGGCGGGCAGCTCCGGCCCCGCCGCGCCAGCGGCGATCGCCCCGAGGTCGGCGAGATCCGTCCCGAGGGCCAGTTCGACGGGCAGGCGCAGGCAGCGGGGGCCCCAGTTGCACAAGGTGATCCGCTCCGTGCCGTCCGCGTGCCGGGTCCGCTCCACCACGACGTCCGGATCCGGTCCCGCCGACGAGGAGACCCGGACCGTCCCGACGAAGCGTGCGCGGTCGGCCGAGGTCAGGCGTGCCTGCATGGCGACGGGTTCGCGCCCTGCCACGAGGAGCCGGCAGCGGGACAGCAGGCGTCGGCCCTCACGGTAGAACCCCTCCAGTCCGTGGCCCGTCAGCTGTCCGTGCTCGGACGAGATGGCCAGACCGGGGAGCGCGACACAGATCAGGGCGGCGTGGGCCGGCGGCAGAACGTCGGCTCTCCGGCCGATCGACGGCGGAGATGTGGATGGGGATGTGGCTAGGGAGGGGGGTGGGGGTGAGGGTGGGGGTGAGGATGGGCGGTGAGTCGTCGAGGGGATGGTGGGACGGGGGCGGTGGAGCGGGGCGGCTGCGGCAACTGTGTCGGTTGCGGGTCCGGGGACGGGTCCAGGTCTTGGGCCAGAGCCGGAACCGAAGCCGGGGTCAGAGCCGGGGCCGGGGCCGGTTGCGACTGTGACCGTGGCTGCGGCCTCGGTCGCGGTCGCGGTCGCGGTCACAGTCGCAGTCGCAGTCGCAGGTCGACTCATCAGTAAGTCGACTCGATTCGTCACCTGACGAGACCCGGTGGTGCTCATGGCCGGGCCGGTACCGGCTGGTGCGGAAGGCGTGGGCGGCTGGTGCATGGAAGGACTTCCTCTGCGCTCTACATGCCTCGGACAGGTGCTGTGCCAGGTGCGGGCTCCGACGGAACAGACGCGGCGCGGCCGTTCGACCCACGCGGACGTTGCGCCACTCAGGTGAACGGGACCGCCCTTCGGCAAGTCACGCCCTCGGCCTCACGTCCCGTCTCCTCCGGTCACTCCTCGCTCGCGCTCCTGCCGGGGCTGTGCTCCCCGGCGGAGGCATTCCGTCGGGCGGCGGGCCCCCTGGCGGCACCCCGCGTTCGCCGCCTACGGCCCGTGGGCGTGCGGCTCTCCGGGGAGCGGCTCTCCGGTGCCGGCGGACTGGACGGTGTGGCCGTCTGACGGCGAGCGCTGCTCACCGGGTCCGCGGCGCATGTGCGCGGGCGGCGGCGTGCCGTCGGGTGCGGGGTGTGCAAGGGGGACTCGACCACGGGCGGCGTCGGATGCGTCGCCAGCGATGGTGAGTCCGGCGCAGGTACCGCCGGGGCCACCGGTACCGGAGTGGCGGCCGCCTGGACCACCGGCATCGGAGTGAAGGCCGCCGGCTCACCGCAGGCCGGCGGCTCGCTCATCGCATCTCCTCGGTTCCCCCGTTCCGTCCGCAGGCAGTTGCGGATCGTCTCGGGGTCGAGGCCCTCGTTGCAGGCTTGGTGAAGGAGCCGGGCGAAGAGGTACTCGGTGTCTGCCGCCAGGGCCATGGCCAGGGCCTCGCGTGCTTCCAGTTCGTCGCCGGTGGACCACGCGACCCATCCCGCCAGGGTGAGGGGCGCCGCCGCGTGTTCGCCGTAGGACCCGACGCAGCGGCGGGCCAGAGCGCGCCACAGCCGCAGGGCGCTGGGAGCCTCGTCACCCTCCATCCACTCGGCCGCGCGGTCGCGTGTCGTCCGGTCCTGGAGCCCGTGGATCAGCCGCGCCGCCTCGTCGTGGGACAGGAGTCCGTCGTCGCGGCGGTCCGCCCGGGTCGTTCCCGTCACGGGTGGGGCGTCGGCGAGACGGGCCATGGCCCGCTCCGCCAGTTCCAGCGTCTCCTCGGCCACACCGGCGCGCCGGTCTTCGTCGAGGATCCGGGAGATCAGGGCCATGCCGACCGTGTCGAGGGCGGTTTCCTGCTCGGTGACGGCGGCGCCTTCCCAGGGCCGCAGCCTGACGTGCAACTCGCTCAGTGTGCCCCGTACCTGGATGCCCGCGTACGTGGCGGCCGCCGCCAGTACGGACGTGCCCGGCAGGCCCATCGGGAGCCCCTCGGGCGGACAGCAGGACTGGTCGTCGCAGCAGTACGACCAGAAGCGGCCGTCGGAGATGCACAGCGCCTCGACCACGGGCACGTCGAGGGCGCCGCACTCGATCCGCAGACGCTGCGCCAGGGACCGCAGCCGGGTCATGACCTGCCGGCCGGTCTCGCCCTTCGCCGGTTCCCGGCAGAGGTAGGCGACCATCTGCTCGGGCCGGGTGCCCCTGCGCTCGCTGCCGATGATCAGGCCGTGGACCAGTTGCCTGGCGGCGGCGTCCCAGTCGTCCCGCTGTGGCGGGATGCCCAGCCGGGCCCGGCCGCCGAACCGGCCGCGCCCGTCCCGTTCGTGCAGGGCCACCAGGACGATGCTGTCCTCGGGCCGATAGCCGAGGAGGTAGGGCAGTGCGTCGGCCAGTTCGGCCGGGGTCCGCAGAGTGATCGGGTGCTCTTCCTCGTGGTTGTCATGGGTGATCCGGGCCGTGTGGTCCGGTCGTCCACGTCCGCCGATGTCGCCGTTCCCGGATGCTCCGGTCGTTCCGCTCTGGTTCGTCATGGCCCGACGATCTCGCGGATCGCCAGACCCCGCTTGAGCCTGTGGATAACTACGATCAGGGACACGTCACCCGAGCTCCGCGAGGCCGTCGCTGTCCACAGGGTGCGACGGCTGTCGGTGCTTTCCTGTTGTATGGAGCGCATGGAGCACACGAGCAACGCCGACCTCCGGGCGGACGCCGACGCGGTCCTCTCCCGGCTCGTCGGGGACCCTTCCGGCACGGCCCGGCTGCGCGAGGACCAGTGGCGGGCGATCGAGGCGCTGGTCGCCGAAGGCCGCCGCGCCCTGGTCGTGCAGCGCACCGGCTGGGGCAAGTCCGCCGTCTATTTCGTGGCGACGGCGTTGCTCCGTGCCCGGGGCGGCGGCCCGACCGTGATCGTCTCCCCGCTGCTCGCGCTGATGCGCAACCAGGTGGACGCGGCCGCCCGAGCAGGCATCCGCGCGCGGACCATCAACTCCTCCAACACCGAGGAGTGGGAAGCGGTCCAGCACGAGATCGCCGCAGGCGAGGTCGACGTGCTGCTGGTGAGTCCGGAGCGGCTGAACAACCCCGACTTCCGTGACCAGGTCCTGCCGAAGCTCGCCGCCGCGACCGGTCTTCTCGTGGTGGACGAGGCCCACTGCATCTCCGACTGGGGCCACGACTTCCGCCCGGACTACCGGCGTCTGCGCACAATGCTCGCCGATCTGCCGCCCGGCGTCCCGGTGCTCGCCACCACCGCGACCGCCAACGCGCGCGTGACGGCCGACGTCGCCGAGCAGCTCGGCACGGGAGGCGCGTCGGACGCCCTGGTGCTGCGCGGCCCGCTGGACCGGGAGAGCCTGAGCCTGTCGGTGCTTCGGCTGCCGGACGCGCCGGACCGCATGGCCTGGCTCGCCGACCACCTCACGGACCTGCCGGGCTCGGGCATCATCTACACGCTCACCGTCGCCGCGGCCGAGGAGGTCACGGCGTTCCTCCGGCAGCGCGGGCACACGGTCGCCTCCTACACCGGCAAGACCGAGAACGCCGACCGCCAGCAGGCGGAGGACGACCTGCTGGCCAACCGGGTCAAGGCGCTCGTGGCCACATCGGCGCTCGGTATGGGCTTCGACAAACCCGACCTGGGTTTCGTGGTGCACCTCGGCTCGCCTTCCTCCCCCATCGCCTACTACCAGCAGGTGGGCCGTGCCGGACGCGGTGTCGAGCACGCCGAGGTGCTCCTCCTCCCGGGCCGGGAGGACGAGGCGATCTGGGAGTACTTCGCCTCGCTGGCCTTCCCCTCGGAGGAGTTGGTGCGCCGCACCCTGGACGTGCTGGCACACGCGGAGCGGCCCCTGTCGCTGCCCGCCCTGGAACCGCTGGTGGAGCTGCGCCGGTCGCGGCTGGAGACCATGCTCAAGGTTCTCGACGTGGACGGCGCGGTCAAGCGGGTCAAGGGCGGCTGGATCGCGACCGGCCGGCCGTGGACGTACGACGCCGCGCGATACGAGTGGGTCGCCCGGCAGCGCAAGGCCGAGCAGCAGGCGATGCGCGACTACGCGTCGACGACCGGCTGCCGGATGGAGTTCCTGCAGCGGCAGTTGGACGACGAGGGTGCCAAGCCCTGCGGCCGCTGCAACAACTGCGCCGGGGCGCGGTTCACCGCCGAGATGTCCGCCGACGCCCTCGACGCGGCCCGCGCGGACCTCGGCCGGGCGGGCGTCGAGGTGGAGCCGCGCCGCATGTGGCCGACCGGTCTTCCGGCGATCGGAGTCGAGTTGAAGGGACGTATTCCGGCCGGTGAACAGGCTGCGACCGGCCGGGCGCTGGGCCGGCTGTCCGACATCGGCTGGGGCAACCGGCTGCGGCCCCTGTTCGCCGCGCAGGCTTCGGACGGGGCGGTGCCCGACGATGTCGCCAAGGCCGTTGTCGGAGTTCTGGCGGACTGGGCGAAGGGTCCCGGCGGCTGGGCCCCGGGGGTGCCGGACGGCCGGACGCGTCCCGTCGGTGTCGTCACCGTCGCCTCACGCACCCGGCCTCGGCTGGTCGGCTCCCTCGGGGAGCGCATCGCCGAGGTCGGACGGCTGCCGCTGCTCGGCACCGTCGAGTACACGGCCGACGCTCCCCGGCCGTCGCGCAGCAACAGCGCCCAGCGGCTCAAGGTCCTCGACGGCGCGCTGACCGTGCCGCCGGGGCTCGCGACCGCGCTCGCCGGGCAGCCCGGACCGGTGCTTCTCGTCGACGACTTCACCGAGACCGGCTGGACGCTGGCCGTCGCCGCGCGTCTGCTCCGGCGGGCCGGTGCGGAGGAGGTGCTGCCGCTGGTCCTGGCCGTGCAGGGGTGACCGTCGCGCAGGCGGGACGAGCTGCCGGTTCCGTCCGGGGAACAGTCGGCTCACAGGTGACGTGGACCCGCCGCGACGCGCACGACCGTGACCGTTCCGGGCGTCCCATGCGTCACCAGGGGAAGCCCTGGGTAGGGATATAAAACACACATCACCCGATAACGGTCGGCAGTCTCAATTGCTCGTTGCCGCAACCAAGTTCGACAGGAAGAATTGGACTCCGCTCCCCGCACGGCTCGTCCGTGATCCGGCAGGGCTTCACTGCGGTGCGCGTCCCCCAGATCTGACCCTGCCCGCAGTGTGGGCGCGTAGCCGAAGGGAGGAACGTGACCTTCGGATTCGCTCCGTCCTCGACGGCGTCGCTGTCGCCGTCCACCACCTCCGCCACCCGATTGCTCGAACCCGCCGAGTGGGCCGCCGCGGGCATCCCGCTGCTGCGCAACCCGCGGGAGATCGTCAGCGGGCTGCACTCGCGCCACCGTCCCGGTGCCACCACCGTGATCGTGGCCGTTCTGGACCCGGACGAACGGCTGCGTGCGAGCGCCTCGTTCACCAACCGGCCGGCGTCGGCCGACGGTTGGCTGTTCCGTAACGTCCTGCTCGCCCAGCTCCGCCGGGTGATCCCGCACGACCTGCGCCGCCGCACCCCGGTACGCACCGCGGTGCTGCTCTGCTGCCGTGAGGGTGACGCCCGCTGGACGGAGGAGGACGGGGCGTGGATGTGGGGGCTGAGGGATGCTTGCACGCTGCACGGCCTGCGCTGCGGGGCGTACATCACGCTGACACGTGACGGCTGGCAGGTGCTGGGCGAGGGCCGGGGCGGACGCCGTCCCAACTCGGTCTCGGCTCCGGAGCCGTTCGCGACGTCGGAGACACCGTTGCCGCAGCCCCGCACGGGCGGCGCGGCCTCCGAGGTACTGCGCCGCGCGGCCGCACGCTGACAGGCCCACACCGACAGCCCGTAACGACAACGCATACCGGACTGGGCCCACACCGACAGCCAGTACCGACAAGCCATACCGGACTGGGCTCGCGCCGACAGCCCGTACCGACAAGCCATACCGGACTGGGCTCGCGCCGACAGCCGGTATCGACAATCCGTACCGGACGGGCCTCGTAGTGACAGCCCGGCCCGGCGGGCCATATCGACGGGCCGTACCGATAAGGGCTCGGAGTCGGGTCAACGCCGCGCCGCCCGGCAGACAGGCGTCAGAGGAAGCGCGTCACCGAGCACCGCACCGACACGCACTCGATCTGCCGGGCCGTACCGACGCAGCTCACGACCCACCGCACCGTACCGACGCAGTTGAACCCCCGCACCGTACCGACGCGGCCGAACCCGCCGCTCCGTACCGACACGTACCTCGGTCCACCGCACCGAACCGGCGGCAGCGCAACGTCACGCCCCGAGACGGCCCGTACCCCGCAGGGCGGGCGGACGAAAGCCGCCGCCGTGCTCTGCCGCACGGCGGCTCCTTCGTCACTCCGGTGCGGACCCGGCGCGAGGGAGCCGGCTCAGGCGCTCGCGCCCAGCACCGCGTTGATGCGCTGCGGGTCACCGCAGACGATCAGCAGGGCGCCGGCCCGGGTGTGCGCCAGGGCCAGCGCGGAGGCGGCGGTGGCTTCCGTACCGCCGTTCACCGCGACGACGACCACGGGCCGCGAGGCGGCACGGGTCGCACCGGCGGCGTCCGCGTAGAAGACGTCGTCGCCCGCGTCGTGCTGAGCCCAGTAGGAGGTCTCACCGAAGGACAGTTCGTGGGTGGCCCACGGATGCGGCTCGCCGGTGGTGAGCACCAGCACGTCGCCGGGGGCGCGGCCCGCGTCCAGCAGCAGGTCCACGGCCTCTTCGGCGGCGTCGAGGGCGCCTTCGACCGTGGCCGGGATCAGCTGGATCTGCTGAGCGGGCGAGCCCTCGGCGGCGACGGGAGCCACCGGACCCGACGGGGCGGGCTTGGCGGGAGCCGCGTCATGTGACGCGCGTTGCGCCGGAGGTGTGGGACGGAGCGGGCCGGGACGCCCGGGACGCGGCGGGGCCGCGGGGCGGGGGCCTGGTACGGGGCGAGGGGTCTGCGCGGTACGGCCGCTGGCCGGAGTGGCGCGGGGACCCTGGGCACTCTCGTGAATCTGAGGCTCCTCGGGAATGAGAGGCATGAGCTGATTTTTATCAAACGTTGGTGCGGCCCGCGTCAGCGGGTGGCACATACGCACGGAACGCGCGGGGAGAAGTGTCAGAAATCGAAGCCGAGCTGACCCTCGATCACCGGAACGCTTCCCTCCGTCAAGCTGCGGACCTTCTTGAGGTGCCGCCACTTCGGCAGCCCATCAAGATACGCCCAGGACAACCGGTGGTACGGGGTGGGGCCCCGCTCCGCCAGCGCGGCCTTGTGGACGGGCGACGGATACCCGGCGTTGTCCGCAAAACCGAAGTCTGCATGGTCGATACCCAGTTCGGCCATCATTTTGTCGCGCTGAACCTTGGCGATCACCGAGGCCGCCGCGACCGCCACGCACGACTGATCACCTTTGATCACCGTGCGGACCCGCCAGGGCGTGCCGAGATAGTCGTGTTTGCCGTCGAGGATCACCGCGTCGGGGCGGACCGGCAGAGTCTCCAGGGCACGGACCGCCGCGAGTCGCAGTGCGGCCGTCATCCCCAGGTCGTCGATCTCCTCCGGAGAGGCATGCCCCAGCGCGTACGACGTCACCCATGTCCGCAGCACCTCGGCCATCTCGTCACGCCGCTTGACGGTGAGGAGCTTGGAGTCGGTGAGGCCCGTCGGAGGCCGACGCAGACCCGTGACCGCCGCGCAGACGGTGACCGGGCCGGCCCACGCGCCACGCCCCACCTCGTCGACACCGGCAACGATCTTCGCTCCGGTCGTGGCGCGGAGAGAGCGCTCGACGGTGTGGGTGGGTGGTTCGTACGGCATGGCGCCCATAGCCTACGCCGCCGCCGAGCGTCGTCGACACCCCGGTTGCCTCAGCGGCGCACCGGCCTCGGTCAGGGGCCGACAGGGCGCAGCAGCGGCAGCATCAGCTGGTCAATCATCCGCTCTATCTCTTGATCGGGCCATTCGCATCCGCACACCTTGGAGCGGTACATCATCATCGCGGGGACGGCGTCGAAGACGTAACCGTTGGCAGCGTCAGCGCGCACCTCATTCCGTTCGATTCCGCGCGTGATGACCTCACGCAGCAGCCTTATGGTCGGTTCGATCACGCCTTCCGCGATCACGGCGTGAAAGCGCTCGGCCTGCAGCGTGTCGCATTCGTGAATGACCGAGCGCAGGGCGAATCCGGGCCGGGAGAACATGGCGTCCCGAGCGCGACGGCACAGGGCGAGCAGATCGTCGCGCACGCTGCCCAGGTCCGGCGCGGTGTCGAAACGCGGCAGGCCGGCCCGTAGCGCGTCCGCGACGAGGTCCTCCTTGGACGACCACCGCCGGTAGACCGCGGCCTTGCCGGTCTGGGCCCCGGCGGCCACCCCCTCCATCGTGAGCCCGTTCCAGCCGACCGTGCCGAGCTGATCCAGGGCCGCGTCGAGGATCGCGCGTTCCAGTACCGCGCCGCGGCGGCGGGAGGCCGTCTGAGCGGAGGCGGCCTCCCAGGACGAAGTAGTCATGCAGGTATCTCCAGGGACGAGCGGAGCGGAGGCTCAGGGGGAACGCGGCCGCGCGGCCGCGGTGGGGGGACGGCGCGCACGACGCGGGGGACAGTGAACGCTTGCGTTCACTGTTCGGGGGTCACTACCGTTGTCGAGACAGTGAACGCAAGCGTTCACTATGGCAGTCGTGGGGGATTCACAGTGACAACCTCTCCGTCGATCCGATCTCCGAAGCCGGGCACCGCCCGAAGGAACGGGCACCCCGGTATCGCACTCGCCGTCATCGCGGCCTGCCAACTCATGGTGGTACTCGACGCGACGATTGTGAACATCGCCCTTCCACACATTCAGGACGCTCTGCGTTTCAGCACCACAGACCTCACCTGGGTCGTCAGCTCCTACACGCTCACCTTCGGCGGCCTGCTGCTGCTCGGGGGCCGGGCCGGTGACATCCTGGGCCGCCGCCGGGTCTTCATCACCGGCATCCTGATCTTCACTCTCGCCTCGCTGATCGGTGGATTTGCCCAGGAGCCCTGGCAGTTGCTGGCCGCGCGGGTCCTCCAGGGGATGGGAGGTGCGATCGCGTCGCCCACCTCCCTGGCGCTGATCACGACGACCTTCCCCGAGGGTCCCGAACGGAACCGCGCCTTCGGTGTCTTCGCCGCCGTCTCCGCGGGCGGCGGGGCGATCGGCCTGCTGGCGGGCGGCATGCTCACCGAATGGCTGGACTGGCGGTGGGTCCTCTTCGTCAACGTGCCGATCGGCCTGCTGATCGCCGCCGTCACCCCGCTCTACATCAACGAGTCCGAACGGCACTCCGGCCGCTTCGACATCGCGGGCGCGGTGACCTCGACGGCGGGTATGGCCACGCTCGTGTACGGCTTCATCAGGGCCGCGGACGAGGGGTGGCGGGACAGTCTGACCATCGCCTCCTTCGGTGCGGCCGTGGTGCTGCTGCTCGCCTTCGCCGTCGTCGAGTCCCGGGCCCGGGAGCCGATCACCCCGTTGCGGATGTTCGCCGACCGCAACCGCTCCGGCACGTACGTGATCATGCTGAGCCTGGCAGCGGCGATGTTCGGGATGTTCTTCTACATCGTGCTGTTCGTGCAGAACGTCCTCGGCTACAGCCCCATCGAGGCCGGGCTCGCCTTCCTGCCGGTCACCGTCGTGATCGCGCTCGGCGCGGGACTGTCGCAGCGGTTCCTTCCGGTGTTCGGTCCCAAGCCGTTCATGCTCGTCGGTTCCGCGCTCGCGGCGATCGGCCTGGCCTGGCAGGCGCTGATCACCTCCGACAGCTCCTACGCGGGCGGAGTACTGGGGCCCATGCTCGTCTTCGGTTTCGGCATGGGGCTGAACTTCGTCACCCTGACGCTCACCGCGGTCTCCGGCGTCGCCCGGCACGAGGCGGGCGCCGCGTCCGGACTGCTCAACGCGACGCAGCAGGTCGGCGGCGCCCTCGGTCTGTCCATCCTGACCACCGTGTTCGGCACGGCGAGCAGGAACGAGGCGAAGGAACAGCTGCCGGACTTCCTCGCGAACGGGTCGCCCGAGCAGAAGGCCGTGTTCGCCTCGACGCATCAGCTTCCGGCGCCCTGGGGACACGAGGTGCTGGCACAGGGCATCTCCGCGGCGTTCGTCCCGGCCGCCGCGATGGCCGTCCTCGCACTGGCCACGGCCTGGCTGGTGATCAGGGTCCGCAGGAGCGACCTGGAGGCCCTCTCCGGTACGGCGGGCGGGGGCGGGGGCACCGGCACCAGCGCCGACACCGGCCCAGGCTCAGGGTCGGGCACCGGTGCCGGCACAGGCTCGGGGCCGGGCACCGGTGCCGGCACAGATACGGGCACGGGCTCGGGCACGGGCTCGGGCACCAGCCCCGGCACCCGCACCGGCTGACGCGACACCGTACGCCGTACTACAGCGCTGCCGTGAGCCACCCCGGCAGCCCCTCCGTCCGCTCCACCCAAGCCGGCGGCGGAGCCCCGGCCTCCGCCCCGGCGAGCACACCGCCGACGATGGCGCAGTTCGTGTCGACATCCCCGCCGACCTGCGCGGTCGTCCAGAAACCCCGCTCATAGTCACCGAGGGCGCGGGCCGCCGACCAGAGCGCGAACGGAACCGTGTCGTGCGCCGTGGTGCGCCGGCCGCAGCCCAGGACCGCCGCCACCGTGGCCGCGTCGCCGAAGTCGAGCATGTCCCGGGCCCGGCGCAGCCCCGCACCGACCGCGCTCTTCTTCGGCACCAGTGCGATGACGCCGTCGAGGAGCGCCCCGGCGTCCGGCGGGCCGTCGTCCGCGGCGGCGAGCGCTGCCGCGGCGGCTACGGCCATGGCGCCGACCACCGCCTCACGGTGCTGGTGAGTGGGGTAGGCGGAGATCTCCGCCTGGTGCGTGGCCTGCTCGGGGTCGTCCGCGTACCAGGCGCCCAGCGGGGCGATGCGCATCGCGGCGCCGTTCCCCCAGGAGCCCTGGCCGTCGAAGAGGTCGGCGGCCAGCTCCCGCCAGTCGCCGCCTTCCCGGACCAGCCGGAGGAGCCGGTTGACCGCGGGCCCGTAGCCGCGGTCGAAGTCGTGGTGCTCGGCGAAGGAGCGGGCCAGGCTGTCCTGGTCGACGCGCCGGTGGGCCCGGAGTTCGGCCACCACGGAGCAGGCCATCTCCGTGTCGTCCGTCCACTGCCACGGCCCGGCCGGTACTTCGCGCCGCTTCAGCAGCGGGTGGTTGACGGGCACGAAGTACTGGGAGCCCAGCGCGTCACCCACCGACAGTCCGCGCAGACTCGCCAGGGCCCGTTCCAGGCGCTCGTCCAGGCGTTCGTCCGGGCGTTCACCCAAGCGCTCGCCGCCAGAGGAATGTGCGGTCATGACCCTGCCACCTTATCCGGTCATCCAGTACGGTTCCGGGTCCCGCCAGCGGTCGAACGGACGGTCCAGCCGGTATTTTCCGTCGTCGCCGAGAACGAGCATCCGCATTTCACCGTTCCCCGGATTGGACAGCGACTCGAATTCCGCCACCGTCCAGTGGAACCACCGCATGCAGAACAGCCGCATGGCCAGTCCGTGCGTCACCAGGAGAACGTTCGGCGGGTGGTCGGGGGCCTCGAAGCTGCGGAACAGGCTCTCCAGGAATCCGCCCACCCGGTCGTACACGTCCGCGCCGGACTCGCCCTGCGCGAAGCGGTAGAAGAAGTGTCCGTACGCGTCCCGGTACGCCTTCTGCAGGCGTACGTCCTCGCGGTCCTGCCAGTTGCCCCAGTCCTGCTCCCGCAGCCGGGGTTCCTCCCGCACCCGTATGAGCTCGGGGTCGAGGCGGAAGGCGCGCAGGGTCTCGTGCGTGCGCCGGTACGGCGAGACGTACACGCTGATCCGGTCGCGGCCGAAGAGCTCGCGCACTCTCTCTCCGGTGTCGGCGGCCTCCCGCCAGCCCTGCTCCGTCAGGCCGAGGGCGTGGTCGGGTTCGCGTTCGTACACGGAGTCGTCAAGGTTGCCCGTTGACTCGCCGTGCCGGACAAGGACGATGCGCCGTGGTCGTGCCATGCCAAAACCCTAGATCGCGCCGCGGCCCGCCGAGCACCCGGGCGGGCTCCATACGGCGTAGGTCACCCGGTCCGGGACCGGGGCACGGGGCTCGGCCCCAGGTCACACGGTCCAGGAGGGTTCCAGCTCCACGATGTCCCCGGTGAGGGCGGAGACGTCGGCCTCCGTCTGGGCGCGCAGCGCGAGCCGCTCCACCCGGTCCGCGCGGTATTTGCCGTGCTCGGCAGCGGCCCGCCACATCGACAGGATGAGGTATTCGTTCCCGGGCGCCTCGCCGAAAAGACCGCGGACCATGCCCGGCGAACCGGCCATGGCGGGGTTCCACACCTTCTCCTGCATGAGGACGAAATGCTCGGCACGCTCCTCGTGCGCGCGGCAGAGGGCCACGCGCACCAGATCGGCGTCCGTGAATCGCGGTTCGAAACCGGTCTTCACATCGAAGCGGTAGTCGAAAAGCCTGGTGCGGGCATTCTTGAAGGTGCCCGACTGCGCCGCGGCCAGCCGGTCGTGGGAACGCGCCATGAAGGAGTCGTAGAAGGTGCGGCTCTCCCAGAAGGCGAAGACGTGCGCCACTTCGGGCCGCAGCCGGCTCCAGCCACCGCCCTGTCCCCGAAAACCCGGCTCCCCCGGAAGCCCCGCCCACTTTCGCTGCCCCCGTTCGAAACCGCGGCGGTCGACCACGGTGCAGCGAATCCACTTGACCAGCACCGCGCCATGGTAAGGCCAGGAAAGGCGGCCCGGCCGCCCTTGCGTGGTCTGCTTTCCGTTCCCGCGCCCGTATGCGTGGCAGGATGGACAACCGGCCGTCACTGTTCGGCAGTTGGGGTGGACGGACAGGACGGGCTACCGGGAAGGGGAACTGAGTGAACGGCCTCAGCAAGGGCATCCGGAAAGTCGAGGTCGCGCTGCGGTGGGACCCGAATCCTGCGGGCGAGACACCCGCCGATCTGGACGTGGTCGCCGCGACCTACCTGGCGGACGCCCCGTACGGTGATCCCGCCTACGTGGTGCACTTCGACAGCCGCTCCCCCGACGGCACCATCTATCTCAACCGGGACAGCCAGGACGGCAAGGGCTTCGGTTTCGACGAGGTCATGACGCTGGAACTCGAACGGCTCAGCGAGCGGTACGCGCGCGTGGTGGTCGGTGTGGTCATACAGCAGCGTGACGAACGCCGGACCTTCGTGGGCGTGTACCACCCGGGCCTGCGGATCCGGGAGGGCCACACCGACCTCGCCACCTCGGACTTCGGGGACGTACCGGGGGCGACGGCGGCGACGGTCGCGGAGTTCGTACGGGACGAGACGGGAGCATGGGAGTTCCGGGCCGGCGTCCACGGCCACGACGGCGACCCCGCGGAGTTCACCGCGACCATGGGAGCACGCCGCTCCTGAGCCGCACAGCGCATGAGTAAGGGGCGGTGACCATGGTCACCGCCCCTTACTCATCAATCAGACGCTACCGATCAGCTGCAGCCGCTGGTCGAGCCGCAGCCCTCGCAGATGTAGCAGGAACCGGCCCGCTGCATCTTGGTGCCGCAGGAGAAGCACAGCGGGGCGTCGGCCTGGATGCCCAGCTGCATCTCCACCAGCTCGGCGCTGGTGTGCGCCTGCTTCGGAGCGGGCTTCGCCGCCTCGACCTCGGCCTTCGGCGTGGCGACCGCCTTCAGCTCCTGGGCGAGCGGCGCCGACTGGGCCAGGCCCTCGACGTCGACCTCGTCCTCGGACGGCTCGTACGAACCCGTCTCCAGGTGGCGCTGGCGCTCCTCGGCGGAGTGGATGCCGAGCGCGGAGCGCGTCTCGAAGGGCAGGAAGTCCAGCGCCAGGCGGCGGAAGATGTAGTCGACGATCGACTGCGCCATCCGCACGTCCGGGTCGTCCGTCATACCGGCCGGCTCGAAGCGCATGTTGGTGAACTTCGAGACGTACGTCTCCAGCGGCACGCCGTACTGGAGCCCCACGGAGACCGCGATGGAGAAGGCGTCCATCATGCCCGCGAGGGTGGAACCCTGCTTGGACATCTTCAGGAAGACCTCGCCCAGACCGTCGTCCGGGTAGGAGTTCGCCGTCATGTAACCCTCGGCGCCGCCGACGGTGAAGGACGTGGTGATGCCGGGACGTCCCTTCGGGAGGCGCTTGCGGACCGGGCGGTACTCGACGACCTTCTCGACCGTCTCCCGGATGGCCGCCTCGGTCTTCTCGGTGACCTCCGCCTTCTCCTTCTCCTTGGTCTTGGCGGAGAGCGGCTGGCCGACCTTGCAGTTGTCGCGGTAGATCGCCAGCGCCTTGACGCCGAGCTTCCACGCCTCGAAGTAGATCTCCTCGACCTCTTCGACGGTCGCCGACTCCGGCATGTTGACCGTCTTGGAGATGGCGCCGGAGATCCAGGGCTGGATCGCGGCCATCATGCGGACGTGGCCCATCGGGGAGATGGCCCGCTCGCCCATGGCGCAGTCGAAGACCTCGTAGTGCTCGGGCTTGAGGCCGGGGGCGTCGATCACGTTGCCGTTGTCGGCGATGTGGGCGACGATCGCCTCGATCTGCTCCTCCTGGTAGCCCAGGCGGCGCAGGGCCTGCGGGACGGTGCCGTTGACGATCTGCATCGAGCCGCCGCCGACGAGCTTCTTGAACTTGACCAGCGCCAGGTCGGGCTCGACACCGGTGGTGTCGCAGGACATCGCCAGACCGATGGTGCCGGTCGGGGCGAGGACGGACGCCTGCGAGTTACGGAAACCGTTCTTCTCGCCGAGGCGCAGGACGTCCTGCCAGGCCTCCGTCGCAGCGGCCCACACCGGGGTGTCCAGGTCGTCCATGCGGACGGCGGTGCCGTTGGCGTCGGAGTGCTGCTTCATGACGCGCTGGTGGGCGTCGGCGTTGCGGGCGTAGCCGTCGTACGGGCCGACGACCGAGGCCAGCTCGGAGGAGCGACGGTAGGCGGTGCCGGTCATCAGGGAGGTGATGGCACCGGCGAGCGCGCGGCCGCCGTCGGAGTCGTAGGCGTGGCCGGTGGCCATCAGCAGGGCGCCGAGGTTGGCGTAGCCGATGCCGAGCTGACGGAAGGCGCGGGTGTTCTCGCCGATCTTCTGGGTCGGGAAGTCCGCGAAGCAGATCGAGATGTCCATCGCGGTGATGACCAGCTCGACGACCTTCTGGAAGCGCTCGGTCTCGAAGGACTGGTGGCCCAGGCCGTCGTCCTTGAGGAACTTCATCAGGTTCAGCGAGGCGAGGTTGCAGGACGTGTTGTCCAGGTGCATGTACTCGCTGCAGGGGTTCGAGCCGTTGATGCGGCCGGACTCCGGGCAGGTGTGCCAGTGGTTGATCTGGTCGTCGTACTGGATGCCGGGGTCGGCACAGGCCCAGGCGGCCTCGGCCATCTTGCGGAACAGGCCCTTGGCCTCGATCTCCTCGATGACCTCGCCGGTCATCCGGGAGCGCAGGCCGAACTTGCCGCCCTGCTCGACCGCCTTCATGAACTCGTCGTTGACACGGACCGAGTTGTTGGCGTTCTGGTACTGGACGGACGTGATGTCGTCGCCGCCCAGGTCCATGTCGAAGCCCGCGTCGCGCAGGGCGCGGATCTTCTCCTCTTCCGTGACCTTGGTCTTGATGAAGTCCTCGACGTCGGGGTGGTCGACGTCCAGGATGACCATCTTCGCCGCACGGCGGGTGGCGCCACCGGACTTGATCGTTCCGGCGGAGGCGTCGGCGCCCCGCATGAAGGAGACGGGACCGGAGGCGTTGCCGCCGGAGGAGAGCAGCTCCTTGGAGGAGCGGATACGGGAGAGGTTCAGGCCGGCGCCGGAACCGCCCTTGAAGATCATCCCCTCTTCCTTGTACCAGTCGAGGATCGACTCCATGGAGTCGTCGACGGACAGGATGAAGCAGGCGGAGACCTGCTGCGGCTGGGGGGTGCCCACGTTGAACCAGACGGGGCTGTTGAAGCTGAAGATCTGGTGCAGGAGTGCGTAGGCCAGCTCGTGCTCGAAGATCTCCGCGTCGGCGGGCGAGGCGAAGTACTTGTAGTCCTCGCCGGCCTTCCGGTACGTCTTCACGATGCGGTCGATCAGCTGCTTGAGGCTGGTCTCGCGCTGCGGGGTGCCGACGGCACCCCGGAAGTACTTGCTGGTGACGATGTTGACCGCGTTCACCGACCAGAAGTCGGGGAACTCCACGCCGCGCTGCTCGAAGTTGACCGAGCCGTCGCGCCAGTTGGTCATGACGACGTCACGACGCTCCCAGGCCACCTCGTCGTAGGGGTGGACCCCGGGGGTGGTGTGGATGCGCTCGACGCGGAGTCCCTTGCTCGCCTTGGTGCCCTTGGCGCGGGAACTCCGTGCCGGACCGCTCGCCGTCTCTGTCATGCCGCCTCCCTGATACGGGCGAAAACGCCCTGAAGTGCCTCGATGTTCCCGTGGCACGGTGTTCTGTCTGGTGTTGCGGGCTTCTCGCTCCGCCCGCAACAGGTCTCTGTCTCCGCCACCGGACAGCCGGTCCCGGTTCCTCCGTCCGGGCCCGGTCCGCCGGTCAGTCGGAGGCGCCTGCGGGCTCGGGGACCTGCGCGGTCCCTCCGGGCCCGTGGCCGTCTTCCTGGCTCCCCGCGCCGGTCTCTCCGCCGTCCCCGCCGGGCCGCCCCGTCTGCACCCTGAGCTCCGCGATCGCCGCGTCGAAGTCCTCGAGCGAATCGAACGCCCGGTAGATCGAGGCGAACCGCAGATAGGCGACGAGGTCCAGTTCCTGCAGCGGACCGAGGATGGCCAGCCCCACGTCATGACTGGTCAGCTCGGCGCTGCCGGTGGCCCGTACCGCCTCCTCGACCCGCTGGCCGAGCTGGGCGAGCGCGTCCTCGGTGACGGGCCGCCCCTGACACGCCTTCCGCACGCCGTTGATGATCTTGGTGCGGCTGAACGGTTCGGTGACCCCGGACCGTTTGACCACCATCAGCGAGCAGGTCTCCACGGTGGTGAAGCGACGGGAGCAGTCGGGGCACTGGCGGCGCCTGCGGATCGACGTGCCGTCGTCGGTCGTACGGCTGTCGACGACCCGGCTGTCGGGGTGCCTGCAGAAGGGGCAGTGCATGGGACTCCAACCCTCCTCACAGCAGACTCAATAGCCTCATGAGGGCCTTCTGGCCCCTCGAAGCGACCCCCAGCATAGGCGATCGCCACCGGCTCGAAGACCGGGGGGACCACAACTTGTGGGCCACTGATCCAATCCAACCACTAGATGTGGGGATTGGCTCATACATCCACGCTGTCACGCGTGTCGCGCCCGCACCGGCGGGCGGGCGGCGGCACCGGGCGCGCCGGACCGCACACGGACGGTCGCCGGACCGCACACGGACGGCCGCCGGGCGGGCGGGTCCCGGCCCGCGCGGGGGCACATTACGCGGCCCACGTGGGCACGCGCGCGTGACGCGGTCGGACGGGCGCGACGGATACGGAGATACCGTGGGCGCCGCGGGGAGGCGGAGTGGGACTCCCGCACAGATGGGGACCACTCCCCTTCGCACGGAACGCCGAATGGCAGACTGGGGCCACAACCCGCGGGCGACCACCCCGGCGGTGAAGGGTACAGCAATGAACCCTTATGTCCGCTGATCACCGCGGCAGCGATACACCTGGACACATGATCACGTCAGGCAAAACGCGTTTTTTCACTCGAACGTGTGTTTGGCGCAACCTTTCGAAAGCAACTACCGTTGTCCAGCAGGGAGACCATCGAGAGGGGCCGACGTGACCACCACCGCAGACAGTGCCGCCATCACTGCCCAGGACCGCTCCACGGGCCGGATCGAGCCAGTACATGCGATGAACGAAGCCACGAATCCCGAGGGAGCCAAGCGCTCCCTACCTGGCCGACCTCCAGGAATCCGGGCGGACAGCTCGGGACTCACCGATCGCCAACGCCGGGTGATCGAGGTCATCCGCGACTCCGTCCAGCGTCGAGGCTACCCGCCGTCGATGCGGGAGATCGGCCAGGCGGTCGGCCTCTCCAGCACCTCCTCCGTCGCCCACCAGCTGATGGCACTGGAGCGCAAGGGCTTCCTGCGGCGCGACCCGCACCGCCCCCGCGCGTACGAGGTGCGCGGCTCCGACCAGGCCGCCTCCGTGCAGCCCACGGACACCGCGGGCAAGCCGGCCGCCTCCTACGTCCCGCTGGTCGGCCGTATCGCCGCCGGTGGGCCGATCCTCGCCGAGGAGTCCGTCGAGGACGTCTTCCCCCTGCCCCGGCAGTTGGTCGGCGACGGCGAGCTGTTCGTCCTCAAGGTCGTCGGCGACTCGATGATCGAGGCCGCCATCTGTGACGGCGACTGGGTCACGGTCCGCCGCCAGCCGGTCGCCGAGAACGGCGACATCGTCGCCGCCATGCTCGACGGCGAGGCCACCGTCAAGCGCTTCAAGCGCGAGGACGGCCACGTCTGGCTCCTCCCGCACAACTCGGCCTACGAGCCGATCCCCGGCGACGACGCGACCATCCTCGGCAAGGTGGTGGCCGTACTGCGCCGCGTCTGAGCGTCACGGTGCGCGGGCCCGGCCGGGCCCCGCCGTCACGACCGGGCCCCGGAACCTCTGCGCCGGTTCCGGGGCCCTGCGCTGTCCGGTTCTCCCGGTCGGCTGTGCGGTCCGCCCGGCCGACTGTCCGGTTTTCCCGGTCACCGGGCCCCGCTGACCGGGCGGTTTCGCTCGGTGGGTAGCCTGACGCGGTGCCGCGTCAGGCTACCCACCGATCATGCGCCTTCCGTCTGCTTCGCCGCCGCGTCGATGGCGGCCAGCGACTTCCGTGCCTGATTACGGTCCGTGGTGTACCAGAAATCAGGCAGTGACGCCTTGAGATAGCTGCCGTACCGGGCCGTGGCCAGCCGCTGGTCCAGGACGGCGACGACTCCCCGGTCACCGGAGGCCCGTACGAGGCGACCCGCGCCCTGGGCCATGAGCAGCGCCGCGTGGGTCGCGGCCACGGCCATGAAGCCGTTGCCGCCCGCCTCCTCCACCGCCTTCTGGCGGGCGCTCATCAGCGGGTCGTCCGGACGCGGGAACGGGATCTTGTCCATGACGACCAGCTGGCAGCTGGGGCCGGGGACGTCGACGCCCTGCCAGAGGGAGAGCGTCCCGAACAGGCAGGTCTTCGCGTCGGCCGCGAAGTTCTTGATCAGCTCGCCGAGGGTCTCCTCGCCCTGGAGGAGGATCGGGTACTCGGGGATCCGCGACCGCAGCTCCTCCGCCGCCAGCTGCGCCGCCCGCATCGACGAGAACAGCCCCAGGGTGCGGCCGCCGGCGGCCTGGATCAGCTCCGTCAGCTCGTCCAGCATGTCGGCGCGGTCGCCGTCGCGTGCCGGGCGTGCCAGGTGCTTGGCGACGTACAGGATTCCCTGCCGGGGGTAGTCGAAGGGCGAGCCGACGTCGACGCCCTTCCACTGCGGGACGTCGTCGCCCTGCGTGCCTTCGGGGGCGAGGCCGAGGGAGGCGCCGACGCCGTTGAAGTCACCGCCGAGCTTCAGCGTCGCCGAGGTGAGCACCACCGAACGATCGGTGAAGAGCTTCTCCCGCAGCAGACCGGAGACGGACATCGGGGCGACCCTGAGGGACGCGCCGAAGCGGTCGTGGCGCTCGTACCAGACGACGTCCCACTCGGAGCCGTTGACGATGCGCTCCGCCACGTCGTGCACGTTCTCCACGGAGGCCAGTGCCTGTTTGCGGACCGCGTCCTCGTCCTGCACGGACTTGTCACGGGTGGAGCCGAGGGCGGAGATCACCGTGCGGCAGGCGTCGCGCAGGGCCGCCAGCGCGTAGCCGAGGTCTTCCGGGATCTCCTCCAGGCGGCCCGGCAGGGCCAGCTCCATGAGCCGCTCGAACCCCTCGGAGGCGGTCTGGAGCTGGTCTGCGGCCTTCTCGTTGACGAGCTTCGCGGCCCGCCGCACCGCGCGGCTGACCTGGCCGGGCGTGAGCTCGCCGGTGGCGACGCCGGTGACCCGGGAGACCAGCTCGTGCGCCTCGTCGACGATGAGCACCTCGTGCTGCGGGAGGACCGGTGCGCCCTCGATGGCGTCGATGGCGAGCAGCGCGTGGTTGGTGACGATCACCTCGGAGAGCTTGGCCCGCTCCCGGGCCATCTCGGCGAAGCACTCGGCGCCGTACGCGCACTTCGTGGCGCCCAGGCACTCCCGGGACGACACCGACACCTGGGCCCACGCCCGGTCCGAGACGCCCGGCGTGAGGTCGTCGCGGTCGCCGGTCTCGGTCTCGTCCGCCCAGTCCCGCATCCGCAGCAGGTCCTGGCCCAGCTTGCTGGTCGGCGCGGCGGCCTCGAACTGGTCGAAGAGGCCCTCCTCCTCGTCCTGCGGCATCCCCTCGTGCAGCCGGTGCAGGCACAGGTAGTTCGACCGGCCCTTGAGCATCGCGAACTCCGGCCGGCGGCGCAGCAGCGGGTGGAGCGCGTCCACCGTGCGCGGCAGGTCCCGCTCGACGAGCTGGCGCTGCAGGGCCAGGGTCGCGGTCGCCACGATCACCCGGTCTCCGTGGGCGAGGGCCGGCACCAGGTAACCGAGCGACTTTCCGGTGCCGGTGCCGGCCTGGACCAGCAGATGGGAACCGTCGTCGATCGCCTCGGCGACCGCTTCGGCCATGGTCACCTGGCCGGGACGCTCCGTGCCGCCGACGGCAGTGACGGCGGCATGCAGGAGTTCGGGGAGTGAGGGCTTCGTCATAGCGCGACCACCCTACGGCCCGGGACTGACAAACGGGTGGGCAACAGGGGAGCACGAGCCCTGCGGGGGACCGCGCCGACGCACTGCCGACGGCTACAGCAGATGCCGCAGGGACCGGTCCCTGACCATGAGGGCCGCGCGCTTGGCCGGCAGGTCGATCTCGGCGGCGAACCGGAAGCCCGCGCCGAGGAAGGCGGCGATGGAAGGCGTGTTGCGGAGATCCGGTTCGGCGAGCACGCGCGTGCAGGCGGGCCGCCGGTCCCAGACGAGGTCGGCCACGGCCCGGATCAGAGTGGTGCCGAGCCCTCGGCCCCGGTCGGCGTCGTCACCGATCAGCAGGTGCACGCCGATGTCGTGGGGGCGGGCCGGACAGTGCCGGGCCAGCGGGTCGAGATCGGCACGGTAGATCTCCCAGTAGCTCATCGGACGGCCGTCGAGGACACCGAGGCACGGCACGCTGTGGCCGCTTCCGGTGAGCTGGGCGCGCAGGTGCGCCTCGGTCACGCTCGGCGGTCCGGTGAGTTCCCAGAACTCGGCCACAACAGGGTCGTTCATCCAGCGGCTGACGAGCGGAAGGTCGCGCCCGACGCGCACGGGGAGCAGGTGGAACGGTCCGGCGGGCGTGGGGGTGGGGCCCCAATCGGCGACGTCGTCGCGCGGCAGGGGGCCGGTGCGGGGCGCGGGACCGGTCTCCCGCGCGCGAGTGTCACGGGGAAAGCGGGTATCGCGGGTATCGGCGGTCCGGGGTCTCGCCTCGGTGGGCAGCACGGTGTCGCTCCTCTCCGGGACTCGGTTCAGCGGTGCAGGGGATTGGTCACGGGCACGTAGACGGACTGGGTGTCGACCGGACCGACGAGTTCGTCGAGTCCGTGCAGACGCGTCAGCAGATTGGCTTTGCAGTGCAGTACGGGCGAGTCGAGAAGGAGACCGGGCAGCGAGCCACGCATCCGGTGCGGCCCCGCGGCGGCTTCGCCGAGGAAGCGGCGGAACGCCCCCAGGAGCAGGTCCTCGTCGGCGAGCCGCTGTGAGCCGAAGGCCCCGATCAGACCGAACACGTTGTTGATCCCCAGGTAGTACGCGAACCGCTCGTCCGCGACCTCGTCGGAGACGAAGGTGTCGCTCCGTCCGCCGATGCCGGGCAGCAGGGAATCGAGCGCCGCGCGGTGCGACTCACGGAAGTAGTAGCCCTGGTTGTCGCGGTAGCGGCCGCCCGCCGGCCAGCCGTCGGCGTCCAGGAGGAGCAGCGTGTTCTGCTGGTGCGCCTCCAGGGCGATGCCCGCCTCGCCGTCCAGCCGGAGGAGGGGGCGTGCGACGTGTTCGAGGTAGCGCAGGAACCACTCGGCGGCGACGGCGCCACGGGGACGGCCCGTCCGGGCGGCCAGCCGGCCGATGACCTCGGCCAACCGGGAGGACGGGGAGGAGGAAGGGGAGGAGAGAGAGGACGGGGAGGAGGGGTGAGGGCGGAGCGCGGTGAGGGCGGCGACGCAGGAGACGTCGTCCGCGGGGGCGAAGGGGTTGTGCCGGATGATCACATCGAGTCCGGGGACGGGCGAGCCGTCCGGCCCGTCCACGGCGATCCACGCCGGATCGCGCACGATGTCGAAGTGCGGGTGCGCGGCCTGCCACCGGCCGGCGAGCCCGCCGCGCAGGAGACGGTGGACCTCGACACCCCGATGGAGTTCCTTACGGAGGTTCTCGCGCCGTGAGTTGGTGATGTGCAGGCCCAGGGAGAGTTTCAGCATGGCGGGCGCGCCGGTGCGGTGAACGGTACGCACGGACGAGGTCGGGTACCAGGCCGCCCCCTGGGGACCGAGGTCGCGCAGCAGCCCGGCGTCCAGCAGTGCCTCGGCCTCGGGTCTGCGCCGGATCTCCGCGGCCTGCCAGGGGTGCAGGGGCAGGGCCGTGTACCCCTGCGGCAGATCCAGGTCCGGTGCCAGTCGCGCGGTGAGCCGGACGGCGGTGACGGGGCGGCCCCGCTCGGTCCAGGCGGAGTCGGTGGCGAGCACGGACGGGGCGACCGCCAGCCAGTGCAGGGGGAAGGAGCCGCGCAGTTCGGGCGAGTAGCGCCGCGCCTCGCTCTCCGACAGCCCCTCGCGGCTCTTCGGGGTCGGGTGCAGGGGGTGGCCGTGGACGAGGGACTGCTCGGCGGCGAGGAAACGGTCGTGTCCGTCGTACGGGCCGGTGCCGGCGGGCCGTTCGCGGCGGTCGGCGAGGAAGACGGCGGTACGGCGAACAGAGTCGGCGACCCGGGACACGAGGTCGAGGGCGGCGTCCGTACCCGCCGTGGATGACTCCCTGGCGAGCAGCACGGCGAGCGTCACGGCGTCCACGGGACTGCCCGGCCGGGGCACACCGGTCAGCTCAGCGGCGCCGAAGCGGTGCAGGCCCGTCGGCGACCAGTAGTGGACGGGCACGAGCAGGGCGGTGCCGCTGGCGGGCAGGGGGACGCGGAGGAATCCGTCCTCGGGAGCGAGGGCGTCGGTCTCGCGGGCCCAGCAGCGCAGAAGGTTCTCGACGGTGGCGGCTTGGGCTTCGGCGAGGGGGTTGGGGTCGGGGTCGAGAAGGGGGCGGGGCTCGGGGTCGGCGATGTCAGCAGCGTCAACGATGTCCGCGAGGTCGGACTGCTGAGGGAGGGAGCTGACGTCGGGTAGGGGGAGGGAAGACATGGCGGTTCCTTGGGGCGAACGTTTTTTCATAGAGGCGTACTTAGGGGCGTACTTAGGGACGTACGCAGGGAGGTACTGCGGACGTACGGGGTCGTACGAGGGACACGCCAGAGACGTTCGTGGGCCTGGCGATCCCGGGCCACCATCCGCACGGCGTCGGTCAGCGGCCAGTTCCCGCAGACGACAGACCCTGCGGTCGGCGTCTGCGGCGTCGCAATCGCCGCGCCGCGATCGTTGGCATCGCGGTCGTTGGCATCGCGGTCGTCGGCGTCGCGGTCGTAGGCGTCGCGGTCATCGGCGTCGCGGTCGTCGGCGGAGGTGGCGATCCCCGCCCGGTCACGGCACGCACGAGCGCGACGGCGGTGTCCACCGCGTCAGCCCCCGGGGAGTCGCATAACCGCACGCGCGCGTGCCGCGTGAGAGCCGGCGGCGAACACCGCAGTAACTCGTCGACGAAGGCGTCCGCGATCCGCGACACCAGGCCGGCCGACTGACTGCCCAGTCGGACGAGCGGCTGACCGACCGGCTGACTGATCGGCCGACCGACCGGCTGACCGATCGACTGACCGAACGGCTGGAGGGGCACGACCGGCAGGGCGGTGCGGACGTACGTCTCACGCCCCACGGGTCCCGGACACCCCGGCCAGCTCCCCCCGCACCAGGATTCGGCCACGGCTCCCTGTCCTCCCACCGCTCAGAGGTGACTCAGCAGCCCACCCCTCATCGCGCATAACACCCGGCCGGCCTCCGGGTTACGGCTCTCCTGCCGCAAGATCTTTGCCGTGACGCAACCGTTGCCGTTCCGTCGGAAGTCCCCCACAGCGAGCGCATAGTGTCTTTGTGCCGCCCGAACGCGCCGCGGGGCCGGCCGTGCCCGGCACGGCACTCGGCCGGGGAGGCCGCGGCACCGCCGGTGCCACACAGTTTTCTCGGCAGGGGGAGTCAGAGCATGCGATCCACGCGATCCAAACGGCCGTCGTTCACCGGTCGCGGGCCGAGGGGCGGGCGGAGCCGTGCCCTCACGGGGCCGGCCGTCGTCGCACTCGCGTCGGTGCTGGCTCTCACCGTCACCGCATGCGACTCCGGCGGTGACGGCGGTGACGCCCCCTCCGCTGCCGCCGACGACGGCAGCAGCGGGTTCACGATCCCGGACGACCTCAAGGACAAGCTGAAGGAACACGGGATCGACGTCGACCAGTGGAAGGACGGCGCCTGGAAGGACTGGGACCGGGAGGACTGGCTGCGCGAGGCGCAGGACTTCGTCAACCCGATCATCGAGGACCTGTGGGACCCGGACCGGATGCGGGACGCGGAGGAGCCGGACCAGGAGGTCGACGCGGGCGACCTCTCCGTCGACGAGGGGGTCACCGATCCGGAGCCGGCCCCCGTCCCGGCGGCGGCCGTGGCCCCGAAGTACCACGACAACGCCGCCACGGCGGGCAAGGTCTTCTTCGACGCCCCCGAGGGGCAGATGGTCTGCTCGGCGACGGTCGTGGCGGACCCGGCCAACCCCGGCAGGTCCAACCTCGTCTGGACCGCGGGCCACTGCGTGCACGCCGGCGCGAAGGGCGGCTGGTACCGCAACATCGCGTTCGTCCCGTCGTACAACGACGCGGGTCTGTCGGCGCGGGAGTTGCTGAACGCCACCGAGGACGAGATGGCCCCGTACGGCGTGTGGTGGGGCGACTGGGCCCAGACCTCCGACCAGTGGATCGAGCGGGGCGGGCCCACCAACGGCAACGGTGCCTCGTACGACTTCGCCGTCATCCATGTGACGCCCGAGGAGGGCGGTGACGGCAAGTCGCTGGAGGAGACGGTCGGCTCGGCGCTGCCGGTGGACTTCGACGCCCCCGCCGTGTCGGACGTCGAGGAGATCACGGCGATCGGCTATCCGGCCGCGGAGCCGTTCGACGGGCAGGCGATGTACAGCTGCGCGGACCGGCCGAGCCGGTTGTCGATCGACGCGTCGGACCCGACCATGTACCGGATCGGCTGCACCATGACCGGCGGTTCGTCCGGCGGCGGCTGGATCGCGCAGGGGGCCGACGGCGAGCCGGCCCTCGTCTCCAACACCTCGATCGGCCCGGTGTCCGCGGGATGGCTGGCGGGTCCGCGCCTGGGCCCGGAGGCCGAGGACGTGTACACCTCGGTCAGCGACAAGTTCGCCGGTCAGTGACCGCACGCACCTTCGCCGATCAGTGAGCGCACCCACCTTCGCCGGTCAGTGACCGTACGCCTGAGGGCGCCTCCCCCGCCGCATACGGCGAGGAAGGCGCCCTCAGGAACAGAAGGAACGGACTCAGGCGAGCGGCGCCGGGACGTACGGCGTCAGTTCCGCCGCCAGTTCCTCGTGCACCCGCACCTTGAGCAGGGTGCCCTCCGGGGTGTGCTCCTCGGAGATCACCTCGCCCTCGTCGTGGGCGCGGGCGACCAGCTTGCCGTGGGTGTACGGCACCAGCGCCTCGATCTCCACCGACGGGTGCGGCAGCTCGCTGTCGACCAGGGCCAGCAGCTCCTCGATGCCCGCGCCCGTCCGGGCGGAGACCGCGATGGAGTGCTTCTCGACCCGGAGCAGCCGCTGGAGTACCAGCGGGTCGGCCAGGTCGGCCTTGTTGATCACGACGATCTCGGGTACGTCGATGGCGCCGACGTCCCTGATCACCTCGCGCACCGCGGCGAGCTGCTCCTCCGGGACCGGGTGCGAGCCGTCCACCACGTGCAGGATCAGGTCGGAGTCGCCGACCTCCTCCATGGTGGAGCGGAACGCCTCGACCAGGTGGTGCGGAAGGTGCCGGACGAAGCCGACGGTGTCCACCAGCGTGTACAGCCGCCCGCTCGGCGTCTCGGCCCGGCGCACGGTCGGGTCCAGGGTCGCGAACAGCGCGTTCTCGACCAGGACGCCCGCGCCGGTGAGGCGGTTGAGCAGGGAGGACTTGCCGGCGTTGGTGTAACCGGCGATGGCGACCGACGGGACCTTGTTGCGCCGACGTTCCTGGCGCTTGACCTCACGGCCGGTCTTCATCTCCGCGATCTCACGGCGCATCTTCGCCATCTTCTCGCGGATCCGGCGCCGGTCCGTCTCGATCTTGGTCTCACCGGGGCCGCGGGTCGCGAGGCCGCCGCGGCCACCACCCATCTGCCGGGACAGCGACTGACCCCAGCCGCGCAGTCGCGGCAGCATGTACTGCATCTGCGCGAGCGCCACCTGCGCCTTGCCCTCCCGGGACTTGGCGTGCTGGGCGAAGATGTCGAGGATCAGGGCGGTCCGGTCGATGACCTTGACCTTGGCGACGTCCTCCAGCTGGATCAGCTGGCCGGGGCTCAGCTCACCGTCGCAGATGACGGTGTCCGCGCCCGTCTCCTGCACGATGTCGCGCAGCTCCTGCGCCTTGCCGGAGCCGATGTACGTGGCCGCGTCGGGCTTGTCACGGCGCTGGATCACGCCGTCGAGCACGAGCGCGCCCGCGGTCTCGGCGAGGGCCGCCAGCTCGGCGAGGGAGTTCTCCGCGTCCTGCGCCGTCCCCGAGGTCCACACGCCGACGAGGACGACCCGCTCCAGACGGAGCTGGCGGTACTCGACCTCGGTGACGTCCTCCAGCTCGGTGGAGAGACCCACCACACGGCGCAGAGCCGCGCGCTCGGAGCGGTCGAACTGGTCGCCGTCCCACTCGGCGGCGTCGATCTCGTGGCTCCCGGCGACGTCCTCTTCCATCAGGGCATCGGCCCGAAGACCCTCGGGATAGGTGTGCGCGAGGCGCTTGGTGTCCTGGGAAGGGGAAGAAGAGGAGGTCATTGGATCCTTACGTGTCCGGGAACGGATACTGCGGCGCTTCTGGCGTCGTACATCACGCCACTGGCGTCATTCGTCACAACGCACGGGGCGGCGGGGAGATTCCCGCGACCCGTGCCGCGCCGTCCCGAAAATGGTCGCACGGCACGGGGCGTCTCGTCACCGCCTTATTCGCGGACCGTCACCGCCTTTGTTCGCGGGCTGTCACCGCCGCACGCGCGGGCGGTCGCCGCCATGGGCGCGAGCCGTCACCGGCCTCCCCGACGGGTGGTGCCGGGCTTCGCGTCCTGTCGCTCCACCGGCTTCCAGTCCGGGTGGCCGGGCATCGGGGGCGTCTTCTCGCCGTACAGCCAGGCGCGGAAGAAGCCGTCCAGGTCGCGTCCGGACACCTCGGCGGCGAGCCGTACGAAGTCGGCGGTGGTCACCGAGGCGTCCCGGTGGCGCTCGACCCAGCTCCGTTCGAGCCGCTCGAAGGCCGGGGGGCCGATCTCCTGGCGCAGGGCGTACAGGACGAGGGCGGAGCCGTCGTAGACGCTGGGGCGGAAGATGCTCGTCTTGCGGCCGGGCTTGGGTGCCTTCGGCTCGGCCGGCGGTCCGCCTGCCGCCCGCCAGCTGTCGGAGGCGCCGTAGGCGGCCTTCATCCGCGCGGTGAGCGTTCTGCCTTCCCGCTCGTCCGCGTAGAGCGCCTCGTACCAGGTGGCGTGCCCCTCACTGAGCCACAGGTCGGACCAGGCGCGTGGGCTGACGCTGTCGCCGAACCACTGGTGGGCCAGCTCGTGCACCATGATCGACTCGATGTACCACCGGGGGTAGGCGTCCTCGGTGAACAGCTCACGCTCGAAGAGGGAGAGCGTCTGCGTCTCCAGTTCGAACCCGGTCGACGCGTCGGCCATGAGCAGTCCGTAGGTCTCGAACGGGTAGCGCCCGACCTTGCTCTCCATCCAGGCGATCTGGCCGGGCGTCTTCTCCAGCCACGGTTCGAGCGCCGCGCGGTGCGCGGTCGGGACGACATCGCGTACGGGGAGGCCGTTCGGGCCGGTGCGGTGCAGCACCGTGGAGCGGCCGACGGAGACCTGCGCCAGTTCGGTGGCCATGGGGTGCCGGGTGCGGTACGTCCACGTGGTGGCACCGTCCCCCGCGCGGGGCCGGTCGGCCGGGAGTCCGTTGGCGACGGCGGTGTGCCCGTCCGGGGCGGTGACCCTGATGGTGAAGAACGCCTTGTCGGAGGGGTGGTCGTTGCAGGGGAAGACCAGGTGCGCGGCGTCGGCCTGGTTGGCCATGGCGAGGCCGTCCGACGTGCGCACCCAGCCGCCCTGGCGCTCCTCGGGCGACTGCGGGTCACTGGTGTGCCGCACGGTGATCCGGGTCCGGTCGCCCTCGTCCAGGGGGTCCTCGGGCGTGATCACCAGGTCCTCGCCGGCGGTGGCGAACCGGGCGAATTCGCCGTCCACCCGCACGGAGTCGACCGTGCCGTGGGCGAAGTCGAGGTTGATCCGGTCCAGGTCGGCCGTCAGCCGGGCGTCGATCGTGGTGACGGCCGCCAGGGGCGCGGTGTTGTCCCCGGAGTAGGCGAAGGACAGGTCGTAGGAGACGACGTCGTAGCCGGGGTTGCCCAGGTGCGGGAAGAGGCGGTCGCCGATGCCGAGCGGGGCGGGCGGCGCGCTCGCGGCGACCAGGCAGACGCAGACGGCCGGGGCGAGCAGCGCCGCCGCGCGGACCCGCCGCCGGTTCCTCGTACGGGGACGGGACGCGCCGAAGCGGGATGCGGGGAAGCGGGATGTACGGGCGTCCGGGATGTGGGGAGTGCGGGGAGTGCGGGGCATGAAGTACGGCTATCAGCGCGCGCGGGTATGGCAGCGATGACGCGCGCCCCGCGCACCCGAACGGGCCCCGCGCCCCGGCGAACGGCCGCGCGCCCCCTGCTGCGTCAAGCGGTACCCACCACTTGACGACCGCGACCGAGCAACGGCCCGGCGGTTCCGGAGCCGGCTGCCGTGTTCAGCCGCCCGTCGCCTGCGGCTGCGCCCTGCTGACGTCGTACACACCGGCCACGTTGCGCATCGCGCGCATGAGGGCGGGCAGGTGGGCGGCGTCCGGGAGGCGGACGGTGTACGTGTGGCGGACGCGCTGCCGGTCCGGAGGTTCGACGGTCGCCGAGACGATCTCCGCGCCTTCCTGGGCCATCGCCTCGGTCAGGTCGGCGAGGAGGTGGGGACGGACGAACGATTCGGCGAGCAGCGTGACCCGCCCGCCGGCGGTGTCGCCCCAGCGCACGCCGACCTCCGCGCGCCCTCCGCTCTTCATGCGCGCCACCACGGCGCACTCCGCGCGGTGCACGGTCACCACTCCTCCGCGCACGGCGAAGCCGGTGACCTCGTCGGGCGGTACGGGGGTGCAGCAGCCGGCCAGCCGCACGGTCGCGTCCGGCAGGTCGACCAGGACGGCCGGGGCGTCCGGCCCGTCGGACGCCGCGTCGGACGTCAGCTCGGGCAACGTGTCCGCGCTGCGGCGTACGGCGGGTTCCCGGCCCTCGGCGCGGTCCTCCTCGGTGGGCCGGTCCGCGCCCCGCCGTCCCGCCTCGTCGTCGCCGGCGTCGTCACCGTGCCCCGGGTGGGCCGTGAGCCACCGCTGGATCGCGATGCGGGCGGCGGGGGTGTGGGCGTGCTCCAGCCACTCCCTGGAGGGTTCGGAGGCCGGGTCCTGCCCCATCAGGAGCTGCACCGCGTCGCCGTCGCGCAGGACGGTGCTGAGGGTCGCGAGCCGGCCGTTGACGCGGGCGCCGATACACGCGTGCGCGTCCTCCCCGTACTGGGCGTACGCGGCGTCCACGCAGGTCGCGCCCTCGGGCAGCCCCAGGCTGCGGCCGTCCGGCCGGAAGACGGTGATCTCGCGGTCCTGGGCGAGGTCCTCGCGCAGGGTGGACCAGAAGGTGTCGGGGTCGGGGGCCGCGCGCTGCCAGTCCAGGAGGCGGGAGAGCCAGCCGGGGCGGGTGGGGTCGACGCGCTCGCCGTCGCCTGCGGCCTGCTCCTCGGGGGGTGCCGTGTAGGGGTTGCCGAGGGCGACGACCCCGGCCTCGGCGACCTTGTGCATCTGGTGGGTGCGGATGAGGACTTCGACGACCTGCCCGTCGGATTCGCGGGCCACGGCGGTGTGCAGCGACTGGTACAGGTTGAACTTCGGGACGGCGATGAAGTCCTTGAACTCCGAGACCACCGGCGTCATACAGGTGTGCAGCTCACCCAGGACGGCGTAGCAGTCGGCGTCCTCGTTGACGAGGACCAGCAGACGGCCGAAGTCGGCGCCGCCCAGCCGTCCGCGTTTACGGGCCGTGCGGTGCAGGGAGACGAAGTGGCGCGGCCTGATCAGTACCTCGGCCGGGATGTCCGCCTCGCGCAGCACGGCGCGCACCTCGTCGGCCGTACGGGCGAGGGGGTCGTCCTCGCGGGCCGCGTTCTCGGCGATGCGCTCCTTGGTGTGCCGGTACTCCTCGGGGTGCAGGACCGCGAAGACGAGGTCCTCCAGCTCGGTCTTGAGCGCCTGGACGCCGAGGCGCTCGGCGAGCGGGATGAGGACATCGCGGGTGACCTTGGCGATGCGTTCCTGCTTCTCCTGGCGCATGACGCCGAGGGTGCGCATGTTGTGCAGCCGGTCGGCGAGCTTGATCGACATCACGCGGACGTCGTTGCCGGTGGCGACGAGCATCTTGCGGAAGGTCTCGGGCTCGGCGGCGGCGCCGTAGTCGACCTTCTCCAGCTTGGTGACGCCGTCGACGAGATAGCGGACCTCTTCGCCGAACTCCTTGCCCACCTGGTCCAGCGTCACGTCGGTGTCCTCGACGGTGTCGTGGAGGAGAGAGGCGGTCAGCGTCGTCGTCTCGGCGCCGAGCTCGGCGAGGATGAGGGTGACGGCGAGCGGGTGGGTGATGTACGGCTCGCCGCTCTTGCGCATCTGGCCGCGGTGCGAGGACTCGGCGAGCAGATAGGCGCGGCGCAGCGCGTCGATGGCCGCGTCGGGGTGGTGGGCGCGGTGGGCCTCGACGACGTGCCCGATGGCGTCGGGGAGCCGGCCGCGGGTGGTGTTCCCCAGCAGTGCGGCGCGGCCGAGGCGCCGCAGATCGAGCCGGGGGCGGGCCTTCCGGCGGGCGGCCGTCGGCGTGGTGGCGCCGGCGGTCGCGGGCGTCACTGGGCCTGGGCTCGCTGGTTTCGCGGCCTCCGCGTTCATGGGCACCTCCGGCTGCGTCGACCGGCGGGCGGGCAGCCCCGGGACGGCCAGGGCTCAGGGGACGGCGTGGGTTCCCCGTCCGGGCCGGTGCTTGATGCTATCGAGCCCATCACGTACGGCCGACCGCCTCTCGCCGAGCGTGAAACGGATCACCCATTCGAGCGACCGATATCGGGTTTACGTTTCCGTCCGGGGCGTCGACGCTCGCTCTGGTGCTCACACGGCGGCTCCTGCCGCGGGCTCCGCCGCCGTCCGCCGCTCCAGCCACCGGGCGTCGATCTCGCCTTCCGCGACGATCACGGCGGGGCCGGTCATCTCGATCTCGCCGTCGGGCCGCTCGGTGATCACGAGCGTGCCGCCGGGCACGTCGACCGTGTACGTCACCGGGGTGCCGGTGACGGCCGGGTCGACGCCGTCCCTGCGGGCGGTGGCGACGGCGACGGCGCACGCGCCCGTGCCGCACGAGCGGGTCTCGCCGGAGCCGCGCTCGTGCACGCGCATCGCGACGTGCCCGGGGCCCCGGTCGACCACGAACTCGACGTTGACGCCGTCCGGGTAGGCCGAGGCGGGCTCGAACGGCGGCGGGGTATGCAGGTCCCCGGCGTGCGCCAGGTCGTCCACGAAGGCGACCGCGTGCGGGTTGCCCATATTCACGTTCCGGGCGGGCCAGGTGCGGGTGCCGACGCTGACCGTGACGTCCGGCTCCGGGAGCAGCGCGCGGCCCATGCCGACGGTCACGTCGCCCGCGGAGCCGCCGTCGGCTGCGGCCTTCGCGAGGTGCACGGTCTTCACGCCCCCGCGCGTGGCGACGGCGAGGTCCCCCTCGGTGACGTGCCCCGCGCGCTGGAGGTAGCGCGCGAAGACCCGCACGCCGTTGCCGCACATCTCCGCGACCGAACCGTCGCCGTTGCGGTAGTCCATGAACCACTCGGCCTCGGACGCCAGGTGCCGGGCCTCGGGGTGCGCGGCGGACCGCACCACGTGCAGCAGCCCGTCTCCGCCGATGCCCGCGCGGCGGTCGCACAGGGCGGCGACGGCGGCCGGAGGCAGGTCGACGGTGTTCTCCGGGTCGGGCACGATCACGAAGTCGTTCTCCGTCCCGTGACCCTTGAGGAAGGCGATCCGCGTGCTCATTCCTCGATCGTACGGGGTCACTACGGCAGAGCCGCGCGGGTCGGCCTCCGACGGCACGGGGGCCGCCAGGTCAGCCTCTGAGGCGGGCGACGCGCCAGACCGCCAGCACGACCACCGCGGCGACCACGACCACGTAGCCGAGGACCACGCGCCAGTCGGGGCGGCGGCCCGAGCCGCGCGGGGGCAGGCCCGGCCAGGTGTAGCCCACCCGGCGGGCGGCCATCATGCCCCAGCCGGCCGCGCAGGAGCAGATCAGCAGCCCCAGCATCGCGATCATCGCGCCGCTGTCGCCGAAGTCGAAGGCGAGCGGGAAGGCGAACATCAGGGACCCGACCGCGGCCAGGCACACGATGGGCGCGAGCTGCCAGAGCCGCAGTCGCCGCTGCGGACGCAGCTCGACCTCGACCTCTTCGCCGCCCGCGTACATCTCGCCGGGCTCCGGGCCGTCGTCCGCCACACCGCCCCGGATCTCGTCGGGCCCGTCCGGGCTCAGACGGCCTCCGTCCGGCTCCGGTTCCCCGGTGTCGACGGTGACGTGCTCGGTGCTCGGTGCGGTGTCACGAGGGCCGGCCTCCATCGCCACGCGCCCTCCCAACTAGGACTCCACTTTGGTCGATCGAAGCTTGATGATGGCACGCCACCGGAGGCCGGGATGACGGCCGGGGCGTCCCGATGCCATGACGTGATCAGGCTGTAACCGGTCGTTCGACCAACGACAACGCGAGCTGCGGAAGTTTCCCGAGGTCCGCCGCGGCCCCACTCAGCCAATGCACCCGCGGGTCGCGCCTGAACCATGAATCCTGACGGCGCGCGAAGCGTTTGGTGGCCCGTACGGTCTCGTCCCGGGCCTCCTGCATCGTGCACTCACCGGCGAGCGCGGTGAGCACCTGCTGGTAGCCGAGGGCGCGCGACGCCGTACGCCCTTCGCGCAACCCCCGCGCCTCCAGTGCGCTCACTTCCTCGACCAGCCCGGCCTCCCACATCCGGTCGACCCGGCGGGCGATGCGGGCGTCCAGCTCCGGGCGGGCCACGTCGACGCCGATCTGCACGGTGTCGTAGAAGGACTCGTGGCCGGGGAGGTTGGCGGTGAAGGGCCGGCCGGTGATCTCGATCACCTCCAGGGCCCGGACGATCCGGCGGCCGTTGCCGGGCAGGATCGCCCGCGCCGCCTCCGGGTCGACGGCGGCCAGGCGGGCGTGGAGCGCGCCGGTGCCGCGCAGGGTCAGTTCCTCCTCCAGCCGCGCCCTGACGTCGGGGTCGGTGCCGGGGAAGTCCATCTTGTCGACGGCCCCGCGGACGTACAGGCCGGAGCCGCCGACGAGGATCGGCACGCGGCCCGCCGCGAGCAGGGCGTCGACGCGCTCCCGGGCGAGCCGCTGGTACTCGGCGACAGAGGCGGTGACGGTCACGTCCCAGATGTCGAGGAGGTGGTGCGGGACCCCCGCGCGTTCCTCGGCCGTCAGCTTGGCGGTGCCGATGTCCATCCCCCGGTACAGCTGCATCGAGTCGGCGTTGACGACCTCACCGCCGAGCCGTTGGGCCAGGAAGACTCCCAGATCGGACTTTCCGGCCGCGGTCGGTCCGACGACGGCGATGACGCGGGGGGCGGAGGATGCGCTGCTCACCGGTCCAGTCTCGCAAACCTCCCGCTGCGGCCTCGAACGAGTTAGGTGACGTCACGCCTCCGGGATCGTTGCCCGTTGCGAGGTTCCCGTCCCGGAGCACGGGGGCGGAGGCCCGGACCGCGCAAACGGACGCACCGGGCGACGCGGGAATTCGCCCGCACGAGTACCGTATGGAGTTGATATGGGCGTTTTTGCACGACTTCTTCGGAGGTCGAAGACCACGGAGGAGGCAGCGGTCACCGAGGCACGGGCCGCTTCGTCCGCCGACGAGGGCGGGGCCGGGGCCGAGGCCCGGAAGGACGGGGGCGAGGAGGCGGGCGCGGCCGAGGGTACGGCCGGAGCCGCCGCCGGCTCCCCGGCCGCCGAGACCCCCGAGCCCGCCGCGAAGGACGCGGCCGGGGCCGACGGGGTCGAGATCCCCAAGCAGCAGTCCGCCGAGGAGGCCGTCGACAACGAGGCCGGCGAGAGCGCCCGCTCCTGACCGCACCACCATCCGACCGCACCACCGCGAGAGAAGGCGGACCATGGGTCTCCTGGACAACTTGAAGGCCAAGCTGGGCCCGGCGAAGGGCAAGGTCTCCGGCCTCGCGCAGCAGCACGGGGACAAGATCCAGCAAGGGCTCGACAAGGCGGCGAAGACCGTCGACGAGAAGACCAAGGGCAAGTACAGCGACCAGATCCGGTCCGGTACGGGCAAGGCCAAGGACGCCGTGGACCGTCTCGCGGACAAGGAGGACCCCGGCTCCGGCGGCGGCACGCCTCCGGCCGGTCCCACTCCCCCGGCCGGCTGAGTACCGGCCGCGCGTCGACGGGATCGTGCGCACGACGGCGGACGGCGGCGGAGCGCATCGGCTCCGCCGCCGTCCGCCGTCGTGGCCTTCGCCCACACGGCCGGGCTACGACCAGGCCGCCACCACGTAGCCGACGCCGTAGGGGGCGTCCTCGTACAGCAGCGTCCCGTCGAGGGCGGCGTCCTCGGCCGCGGCGGCGAGGAGCTGCCAGGGGGCCCGGCCCGACACCCTCAGCTCACGTGCCAGATCCGTGTCCAGGGCGGCGAGGGCCGTCAGGTCGGCCCTGCCGAGCGCGCGGGCCACCGACGCGTCGAAGGGTGCCGCCCGCTCGTCGAGGTATCCGGGCGCCTTGAGCGTGCGGCAGGCGCTGGCGTCGCCGAGCACGAGCATCGCCACCCGCCCGGCGCGCGCGGCGAGATCCCGCCCGAGGGCGGCGCACCGCCCGGCGTCCAGCGCAGGCCCGACGCCGATCCCTTCGACGGGAGCGTCGGCCCAAGCGGCCCGCTCAAGCAGCCAGGCCCCCACGGCCAGCCCGTACGGCAGTTCCGGACCCGCCTCCGCACCGGTGAGCGGGTCATCGCCGGCAGCGTCCGTACGGGCGTCCCCGGCGGCTCCCAGGCGCACGTCCGCGTCCACTCCGAAGCCCCGGAAAGAACCCGGCGTCCCCTGCGGATACGTCCGCGGCCCGGCGTCCTCCCCGGGTCCGACCACGACGAGCAGTCCGGGCCGGGCGGCGGCGAGAACGCCCAGGGCGTCCGCGCACGCCGTGCGGGCCGCGTCGAGTTCCGGCGCGGCGCCCGCGGCGACCTCGGGGACCAGCAGGGGCGGACAGGGACAGACTGCGGCGGCGACAAGCATGATCGGCAGCGTATCCCCCGGCCGGGCTCGGACGGCCCCTCCCCCGGCCCAGTGGTCCGCAGGCCGCTCAGTCGCAGCCGCAGCCGCTCGCCGCGACCGGCAGGGGCTCCGGGACGCCGATCTTCGGCAGGCCGAGCAGGACGCCCGCGGGCTTGGCCTGTACCGCGGTGGTGCGCTTCTCCCAGGCGTCGCCCGCGCGGGTGCGGCGCACGTCGAGGACCGCGCCCTCGGCGAGGAGGTGGTGCGGGGCGGCGTAGGTGATCTCGACCGTGACCACGTCGCCGGGGCGGACCTCCTGGTCCGGCTTGGTGAAGTGGACCAGGCGGTTGTCGGGGGCGCGGCCGGACAGGCGGTGGGTGGTGCCGTCCTTGCGGCCCTCGCCCTCGGCGACCATCAGCTCCAGGGTGCGGCCCACCTGCTTCTTGTTCTCCTCCCAGGAGATCTCCTCCTGGAGGGCGACGAGCCGCTCGTAGCGCTCCTGGACGACCGCCTTCGGGATCTGGCCGTCCATGTCGGCGGCCGGCGTGCCGGGGCGCTTGGAGTACTGGAAGGTGTACGCCTGCGCGAAGCGGGCCTCGCGGATCACGCGCAGGGTCTGCTGGAAGTCCTCCTCGGTCTCGCCGGGGAAGCCCACGATGATGTCGGTGGTGATCGCGGCGTGCGGGATGGCGGCGCGGACCTTCTCGATGATGCCGAGGTAGCGCTCCTGGCGGTAGGAGCGGCGCATGGCCTTCAGGACCGGGTCGGAGCCGGACTGGAGCGGCATGTGCAGCTGCGGCATCACGTTCGGCGTCTCGGCCATGGCGGCGATCACGTCGTCGGTGAAGTCGCGCGGGTGCGGGGAGGTGAAGCGGACGCGCTCCAGGCCGTCGATGGTCCCGCAGGCCCGCAGCAGCTTGCTGAACGCCTCGCGGTCGCCGATGTCGGAGCCGTAGGCGTTGACGTTCTGGCCGAGCAGGGTGATCTCGGAGACGCCCTCGGCGACCAGGGCCTCGACCTCGGCGAGGATGTCGCCGGGGCGGCGGTCCTTCTCCTTGCCGCGCAGGGCCGGGACGATACAGAAGGTGCAGGTGTTGTTGCAGCCGACGGAGATGGAGACCCAGGCCGCGTAGGCGCTCTCGCGGCGGGTGGGCAGGGTGGACGGGAACGCCTCCAGGGACTCGGCGATCTCGACCTGCGCCTCCTCCTGCACACGGGCGCGCTCCAGCAGGACGGGCAGCTTGCCGATGTTGTGCGTGCCGAAGACGACGTCGACCCAGGGGGCCCGCTTCACGATGGTGTCGCGGTCCTTCTGGGCGAGGCAGCCGCCGACCGCGATCTGCATGCCGGGGCGGCTCGCCTTCTTCGGGGCGAGGTGACCGAGGTTGCCGTACAGCTTGTTGTCGGCGTTCTCGCGGACGGCGCAGGTGTTGAAGACGACGACGTCGGCCTCGCCGTCGGCGCTCTCCGGGGCGCGGACGTATCCCGCGTCCTCCAGCAGGCCGGACAATCGCTCGGAGTCGTGGACGTTCATCTGGCACCCGTAGGTGCGTACCTCGTAAGTGCGGGGGGCGCCCACGGTCTGGCTCCGGTCGATGCTGGTCATGACAGTAAGGGTAGGCGGTTCCCGGCCATGGCCCGGTCGGCCTGTGGATAACTCCCGGACGCGCTGGTCAGGGCTGGTCAGGGCTCGATGAGGCCCGCCCGTATCGCGTAGCGGGTGAGTTCCAGGCGGTCCCGGACGCCGAGTTTCTGGAGCAGGTTGGCGCGGTGCCGTTCGACGGTCTTGGCGCTGATGAAGAGCAGTTCGCCGATCTCCTTGGAGGTGTGTCCTTCGGCGACGAGCTTGAGGATCTCCTCCTCGCGTTCGGTGATCGGCCGGGCGGGCAGGCCGTCGCCCCGGTGGAGGCGGTCGAGATAGGCACGGACCAGGGCGCGCTCGGCACCGGGGTAGATGAAGGGTTCGTCGCGTACGGCGGCCCGGCACGCCTCCACGAGGTCGCGGTCGGCGACCGACTTCAGGACGTAGCCGCAGGCGCCCGCCTTCAGGGCCTCGAAGAAGTACTGCTCGTTGTCGTACATGGTCAGGATGAGGATGCGCAGTTCCGGCAGGCGGCGGGAGAGCTCGCGGGCGGCCTGGAGTCCGGTCATACGGGGCATGGCGACGTCGAGGACGGCGAGGTCGACGTCGCCGGCGCGGGCCGCGGCGACCGCCTCGGCGCCGTCCCCGGCCTCCGCGACCACCGTCAGGTCGGGTTCGCCGTCGAGTATCAGCCGCACTCCGCGGCGTACGAGGGTGTGGTCGTCGGCGAGCAGGACGCGTATCGGGGGTGGCGGGGGCTGGGCGGTCATCAGTGGTCTCCGGTCGCGTCGGGCACGCGCGCGTGGGGGTCGGTTCCTGGGGTCGCGTCCGTCACGCGCGCGTAGGGGTCGGTCCCCTCGGGCGTGACGGGCACGCGCAGACGTACGTCGGTTCCCGAGCCCGGCCCGGGTACCACGGAGAGAGCGGCTCCCACCAGCAGGGCGCGTTCCCGCATGCCGCTGAGGCCGGTGCCCTCCGGGGCGTCGCCGATGCCGCTGCCGTTGTCGCGGACGAGGAGTTCCACGGCGTCCGGGAGGCGGCGCAGGCTGATCTCCGCGCGGTCGGCACCGGAGTGCCGCGCGGTGTTGGTCAGGCCCTCCTGGGCGACCCGGTAGATCACGAGTTCCGACTCCGGGGTGAGTGGGGGCAGGTCGCCGGGGACCTGGTGGCGGACGGTGAGGCCGTGGTGGGTGAACTCGGCCGCGAGCGAGCGCAGGGCGCTGGCCAGGCCCAGTTCCTCCAGGACGCCGGGACGGAGCCGGCGGGCGATGCGGCGGATCTCGTCCAGGCCCGCCCGGGTCGCCTCCTGGGTGAGGCTCACCTCGTCGCTCAGCTCCGCGGGCACCCGGTCGGCGACCCTTTTCAGTTGCAGCAGGACGGCGGTGAGGGTCTGGCCGACCTCGTCGTGCAGTTCGCGGGCGATGCGGTGGCGCTCGCGTTCCTGCGCGTGCAGTGCGCGGGCGGCGCCCGCGGCGCGTTCGGCCTGGAGGCGGTCGAGCATGGTGTTGTACGTGGCGATCAGCACGGCGGCCTCGGCGGGGCCGGAGACCTCCTCGCGGGCGCCGGGCCGCAGCAGGTCCGCGGTGGACATGGCGCGGCCGAGCCGTTGCAGCGGGGTGAGTCCGACCCGGAGCACGACCGCGTTGCCGACCAGCAGCGCGGCGAGGCCCCCGAGGAGGATCAGCGCCTCGTGCGGCAGGACGGGGGTGGAGACGGTGACCGGTCCGAGCAGCAGCGCGGTGGCGAGCACCAGGCCCGTGGCGTTGAGCGAGAAGATCCGCCAGAACAGCGACACGGTCCTCTTACCGCTCCTCCCGGATCTCGCGCGCGACACCGCCGGGAGCAGTCTCCGCACTCCCGGCCGGTTGCGTATATCCGTCACGACACCCATATCGCCACGGTACGTGCGGATGAAAGCATGGCGCGGCGTCACCGGACACCCATATGCCGCGGACGCAAGCACAGCAAGAGAGACGAACGAGGGGAAGACACGTGTCCGCTCCACGCCTGAGGGCGACGCCACTGCCGGGTATCGGGGTCCAGTACGACCTGGTGACCCGGGAACACCGCCAGCTTTCGGTGGTGGCGCACCGCGACGGCGCCCGCACGGTCAACGTGTACCGGGCCGACGACCCCGATTCCTGCGCCCAGTCCCTGAAGCTGACCGGCTCGGAGGCCGGTGCGCTGATCGACGCGCTGAAGCCGTCGCACAACAGCGCCAGCCTGCTGCACACCTCGGCGCTCGGCCTGGTGGCCGAGCGGATCGAGGTGTCCGCGACGTCCTACTGGAACGGGCGGGTGCTCGGCGACACCAAGATGCGCACCGAGACGGGCGCGTCGATCGTGGCCGTGCTGCGGCACGCCGAGGCCATTCCGTCCCCGACGCCGGACTTCCGCCTGGTGGGCGGCGACATGGTGATCGTCATCGGCACCCGAGAAGGCGTCGACGCCGCCGCGGCGATACTCGGTCGGGAGTGATCTGGTGCACTCTTCCGGAATCCTGTTGGTCGAATTCGGCGCCATCATCCTCGGCCTGGGCCTGCTCGGGCGGTTCGCCGGGCGGTTCGGCCTCTCCCCCATCCCGCTGTACCTGCTGGCCGGTCTGGCGTTCGGCCAGGGCGGACTGCTGCCGCTGGACGCGAGCGAGGAGTTCGTCGCCACGGGCGCCGAGATCGGCGTCATCCTGCTGCTGCTCATGCTGGGCCTTGAGTACACGGCCGGTGACCTGGTCACCAACCTCAAGTCGCACTATCCGGCGGGTCTCGTCGACTGTGCGTTCAACGCCCTGCCGGGTGCGATCGCGGCCCTGCTGATGGGCTGGGGCCCGGTCGCGGCGGTCGTCCTGGCCGGCGTCACCTGGATCTCGTCGTCCGGTGTCATCGCCAAGGTGCTCGGGGATCTGGGCCGGGTCGGCAACCGCGAGACCCCCGTCATCCTCAGCGTGCTGGTCCTGGAGGACCTGGCGATGGCGGTGTATCTGCCGATCGTCACGGCGCTGGTGGCCGGTGCCGGTCTGATGACGGGAAGCATCACGCTCGCGGTCGCGCTCGGGGCGGCCGGCGTCGTGCTGTTCGTGGCCCTGCGCTACGGCCGTCTCATCTCCCGGTTCGTCTCCAGCGACGACCCGGAGAAGCTGCTCCTCGTCGTCCTGGGGCTCACCATCCTGGTCGCGGGCGTCGCGCAGGAGGTCCAGGTGTCGGCCGCGGTCGGCGCGTTCCTGGTGGGCATCGCCCTGTCGGGAGAGGTCGCGGAGGGCGCGCACACGCTGCTGAGCCCGCTGCGCGACCTGTTCGCCGCCATTTTCTTCGTCTTCTTCGGACTGCACACCGACCCGGCGAGCATCCCGCCGGTGCTGCTGCCCGCGCTCGCGCTGGCCGCCCTCACCGCCCTGACGAAGATCGCCACGGGTTACTGGGCGGCACGGCGGGCCGGTATCTCGGTGAAGGGACGCTGGCGGGCCGGTGGCGCGCTGGTGGCCCGCGGCGAGTTCTCGATCGTCATCGCCGGGCTGGCGGTGTCGGCCGGTATCGAGCCGGACCTCGGCCCGCTGGCGACCGCGTACGTGCTGATCCTGGTGATCCTCGGCCCGCTCACCGCGCGGTACACGGAGTCCATCGCGACCTGGTTCGCCCATCGCCGCGGCGATCCGGACCGTCCTGCGAAGGCCGTCGAGGAGGTCCCGCGGCCGGCGGACGCCGAGGCGTCGGTCGCCGACTGAACCACCCGTCCACCGCCGACTGAACCACACTCGGTCGCCGACCGAACCACACGTCGGTCGCCGACCGGGCCACGTCACGGTCACCGGCCGGGCGGCAACGCGGTGACCCTGCGGGAAGACGCCCCCGTGCACGGCCCCGGCCGTGCACGGGGGCGTCCCTCATCCGTCCTGCTCGGGGCTCCACCCCTGCCGCCGCAGCACCCCCGCCACGTCCGGCGCCGCGTAGTGCTCGCCCTTGAGGACCTTGCCGTCGGCCCGGCGGCTGACCCGGCCGTCGGGGCCCAGCTTGGTCATGTTGGACCGGTGGATCTCGGCGATCACCTCGTCCAGGTCGATGCCGTGGACCAGGGCGGTGCCGTACGCGACGTAGACCACGTCGGCCAGTTCGTGCGCGAGCCGGTCGAGCGAACCCTCGACGGAGACCTCGGCGACCTCCGCGGCCTCCTCCGCGAGCAGCTCGCCGCGGTGCGCCGCCAGCTTCGGCGGTACCCGGGCCGGGGTGGAGCGGGCGTCCAGCCCGAAGGCGTGGTGGAAGGCGCGGACCAGGTCGGCGGGTGAGGCGGGCGAAGAACTCATGCGCCCGACTGTAACGACCGCCTGTGACAATCACGTCCCCCGTCCACCGGCCCTGGCCAGCGGGGATGCGGACTGGCAGGATCGCGCCATGTCCACCCTGTTCTCCCGTATCGGCCGCCGCCGGGCCCTCCAGGGCGCCGGGGCCGCCGCCGTCGCGCTCGGACTGCTGCTGTGGTGGCTGCTGCCGCTGGGCGAGAAGCCGCCCACAGGGACGATCACGTTCAGCACCGGCACGCGCGCGGGGGTCTACCAGAAGTACGGCGAGCTGCTGCGCACCGAGCTGCGCAAGGACATGCCGGGGCTGAAGGTGTCGCTGCGGACCAGCGCGGGTTCCCAGGAGAACGTGCAGAAGGTGGCGAGCGGCGAGGTGGACTTCGCGGTCGCCGCGGCGGACGCGGTGGAGACGTACGAGTTCGAGGACCGTCCCGGGGCCGACCGGCTGCGCGGGGTGGCGCGGCTGTACGACGACTACGTGCAGCTCGTCGTTCCGGTCGACTCGACCGTGCAGTCGGTCGCCGACCTGCGCGGCAAGCGGGTCTCCATCGGGCTGCCCGACTCAGGGGTGCGGCTGATCGCCACCCGGCTGCTGAAGGCCGCGGGCATCGATCCGGAAGAGGACATCGTCCCCCGGTACGCGGGCATCGACACCGGTCCGAAGCGGCTGGGGCACGGTATCGACGCGTTCTTCTGGTCCGGTGGGCTGCCGACGGACGGACTGGAGCGGATCGCCAAGACGTCGTCGTTCCGGTTCGTGCCGATCGAGGAGGACCTGGTCGCCAAGTTGCACGAGATGGCCGCTCCGACGCGCTACTACCGGGCCACCAACATGCCGGAGTCCGCGTACCCCACCGTCCAGAACGGCTACGCGGTCCCGACGATGGCGGTGTCCAACGTACTGATCACGCGCGAGGACACCGATCCGCGGATCACTGAGTGGCTGACCCGGACGGTTCTGGAGAGCCGGGACGGCATCGGTGCGCACGTCCACTCGGCGCAGTTGGTCGACCTGCGTACCGCGATCTACACCGACCCGCTGCAACTGCACGAGGGCGCGCGGCGCTATTACGCGTCGGTCAAGCTGTAAACCTGTACGGGGATGAACAGGCGGGCCGTCTCACGGCCCCGTCCTCGGCACCGTGACCGTCACCTTCAGCCCCTGCGGCGGATGGTGGTCGTAGCCGATGGTGCCGCCGCCCGCGGCGAGCAGCGCGCGGCAGATGGAGAGGCCGAGGCCGGAGCCCTTGATGTTCTGGTGCCGGCCGCTGCGCCAGAAGCGGTCGCCGACGCGGGCCAGTTCGTCGTCGGTCAGGCCGGGGCCGCGGTCGGCGACGACGACGGTGCAGGAAGTGCCGTCGGACGCGACCGTGACCTGCACGTTCTTTCCCTCGGGGGTGAACTTCAGCGCGTTGTCGATGACCGCGTCCAGGGCGCTGGAGAGCGCCACCGGGTCGGCCCAGGCGGTCGTCGGCGGGCAGTCCCCCGCGAGCACCACGCCCTTGGCCTCGGCCGTCGGTGACCAGGCCGCGACCCGCTCGGAGGCCAGCGCGCCGATGTCGGTGACCTTCAGGTCGGCCGCGGTGTGCTCGGCCAGCGCCAGGTCGAGGAGGTCGTCCAGGACGTGGGCCAGGCGTCTGCCCTCGGTCTGCACGGAGGCGATCTCCTGGTTGCCCTCGGGCAGCTCGAAGGCGAGCAGCTCGATCCGCAGGAGCAGCGCGGCCAGCGGGTTGCGCAGTTGGTGGGAGGCGTCGGCGACGAAGGCCCGCTGCTGCTCCAGTACGTCCTCGACGTTGTCGGCCATCTCGTTGAACGAGTGGGCCAGGCGGCGCAGCTCCGGCGGGCCCCCGGAGGGCGCGACGCGGGACTTGAGGCGTCCGGTGGCGATGTCGTGCGTGGTGGCGTCCAGGACGCGTACGGGGCGCAGGACCCAGCCGGTGAGCCGCAGCGCGGCGGCGACGGCCAGCGCCATCGCGGCGAGTTCCCCGGCGGCGATGACGAGCCAGCCGTCCAGCGTGCGGGACCGCATCGATCCGGTGGGCGAGTCGGTGACGACGACCGCGACGACGTCGCCGTCCCGGATGACGGGCGAGGCGACGACGAGCCGGCCGTCCTCCCAGGGCCACACCTGCTCGGGGTCGTGGCTGCGGCGGCTGAGCAGCGCCTCGTCGAAGGCGTCGCGCACCTCGCCCCGCTGAGGGAGGAACCAGGTCGTCGGGGCGTTGGCCATGGGGATGTGGCTGGTGTAGAAGACCGCCGCGCGGATGCCGTAGACCTCGTAGTAGCTGATCAGCTCGGACTGCAGGGTCTCCAGGCGCTCGGTCGGGGTGGTGCGGGACCCGGACGGCGCGTCGCCGACGAACTGGGCGAGCGCCGCGAACCGCGCGGTGTCGTCGATACGGTCGACGACCGTCTTCTGCTGCTCGGCTCGTGCCACGCTGACGGCGAGCGGCACACCGAAGGCGAGCAGTACGGCCGCCATCAGGACGATCAGCAGCGGAAGCAGACGTGCGCGCACCCGTGACCCGCTACGCGGTGGGGGCGACGAGGCGGTAGCCGACGCCGCGCACGGTCTCGATCAGCGCGGGCATGCGCAGTTTGGAGCGCAGGGAGGCCACGTGCACCTCCAGGGTGCGGCCGGTCCCCTCCCAGCTGGTGCGCCAGACCTCGCTGATGATCTGCTCCCGGCGGAAGACCACCCCGGGACGCTGGGCGAGCAGGGCGAGCAGGTCGAACTCCTTGCGGGTGAGCTGGACGACCGAGCCGTCGACCCGCACCTGGCGCGTGGGCAGCTCGATGTGCACGGACCCGAGCCAGACCTCGCCGTCCGTGCCGGGTGTGTCCTCGTGGGTGGTGCGCCGGCTGACGGCGTGGATACGGGCGAGCAGTTCCCCGGTGTCGTAGGGCTTGACCACGTAGTCGTCGGCGCCGAGGTTGAGGCCGTGGATGCGGGAGCGGACGTCGGAGCGTGCCGTCACCATGATCACCGGAGTGGCGGTGCGCTTGCGGATCTTGCCGCAGACCTCGTAGCCGTCCTGGTCGGGCAGGCCGAGGTCGAGCAGGACGACCCCGAAGCCGTCGCTCTCGGGCACCAGCGCACGCAGCGCCTCCTCGCCGCTGCGCGCGTGGGTGACGTCGAAGCCGTGGCGCGCCAGGATCGCGGACAGGGCGGCGGCGACGTGGTTGTCGTCCTCGACGAGCAGCAGTCTCATCCGGTCCCCCTTCGGTTCATCCGCCGTATGCTCGGCACGGGTACAACGACGCTGGAGCACGCGCGCGTACCCGTGCAGTCACGCTGATGGACAGGGACGGCGTCAAGGGGGTTCCGGTTGCGGAGCGCCCGAAGTTATCCGGCCGATATGCGCCCTGCTCTCAACTGCTACGACACGTGTCCGGTTGCTATCGGATCGTGATGCTCAGATTCCCCTCAGATGTAATGACGCAGGTCGTGCCGCGTCACTACTGTCCTCCAAAACCGAGGAGGACGGAGCCTCAGAGCGATGACCGATGTATCGGTGGCCAAGGACAACGTGGCCGCGACCGACGACCTGGTCGTAGTGAAGAATGTCAACAAGCATTTCGGCGCGTTGCACGTGCTTCAGGACATCGACCTGACGATCGGCCGTGGCGAGGTCGTCGTGGTCATCGGGCCGTCCGGGTCCGGCAAGTCCACCCTGTGCCGCACCATCAACCGCCTGGAGACGATCGACTCCGGCGCGATCACCATCGACGGCAAGCCGCTGCCCCAGGAGGGCAGGGAGCTGGCGCGGCTGCGGGCCGACGTCGGCATGGTCTTCCAGTCCTTCAACCTCTTCGCCCACAAGACGGTGCTCGACAACGTCATCCTGGGCCAGGTCAAGGTCCGCAAGGCCGACAAGGCGAAGGCCGCGGAGAAGGCACGCGCCCTGCTCGACCGGGTCGGGGTGGGCGCGCAGGCGGAGAAGTACCCCGCGCAGCTCTCCGGCGGTCAGCAGCAGCGCGTCGCGATCGCTCGGGCCCTGGCCATGGACCCGAAGGTCATGCTGTTCGACGAGCCGACCTCGGCCCTCGACCCGGAGATGATCAACGAGGTCCTGGAGGTCATGCAGCAGCTGGCCCGGGACGGCATGACGATGATCGTCGTCACGCACGAGATGGGCTTCGCCAGGTCGGCGGCGAACCGGGTCGTCTTCATGGCGGACGGCCGGATCGTCGAGGAGGCCACGCCGGACCAGTTCTTCAGCAACCCGCGCAGCGACCGTGCCAAGGACTTCCTGTCGAAGATCCTGCACCACTGAGCAACCGGTACCGGTAACCCGCACCATCACCGCCGGTCCGCACCGCGCCGGCCCACGTCACCCGCGCTCGACGGCCACTGCTCGTCTGAACACAGCCAAAGGATGTTCACCATGAAGCTCCGCAAGGTCACCGCCGCCTCGGCCACCGTGCTCGCCCTCGCCCTCTCCGCCACCGCGTGCGGCTCCGGCGACGACGAGGACAGCGGCTCCTCCGGGGGCAGCAAGAAGATCACCATCGGCATCAAGTTCGACCAGCCGGGTCTGGGCCAGAAGACCCCGCAGGGCTACGCCGGCTTCGACGTGGACGTCGCCACGTACGTCGCCAAGAAGCTCGGGTACAGCGAGGACCAGATCGAGTGGAAGGAGTCGAAGAGCGCCGACCGCGAGACCATGCTCCAGCGCGGTGACGTCGACTTCATCGCCGCGACCTACTCGATCACCGACGAGCGCGCCGAGAAGGTCGACTTCGCCGGCCCGTACCTCCTCGCCCACCAGGATGTGCTGGTTCGCGCCGACGACAAGGACATCAAGGCGCCGGAGGACCTGAACAACGCCAAGCTCTGTTCGGTCACCGGCTCCACCTCGGCGCAGAACGTCAAGGACAAGCTGGCGCCCAAGGCGCAGCTGCAGAACTACCCGACGTACTCCGCCTGCCTGACCGGTCTCCAGAACGGCGCCATCGACGCGCTGACCACGGATGACTCGATCCTCGCCGGCTACGCCTCGCAGTCGCAGTTCGAGGGCAAGTTCAAGCTCGGCGGCTTCAAGATGACCAACGAGAACTACGGCATCGGCGTCAAGAAGGGCAGCGACCTCAAGGCGAAGATCAACGACGCCCTAGAGGCCATGGTCTCCGACAAGTCCTGGGACAAGGCCGTCTCCGACAACTTCGGCCCGGCGGACTACAAGAACGAGCCCGCGCCGGCGATCGGCGACATCAAGAGCTGAGGCAGCGTCTGACCGGGTGCGCCGCTCCGGGTGGGGGCGGCGCACCCGGTGCGGGCACCCCTACACGCGGAAGCGCGGGAGATCGTGTTCGACTTCTTGGAAGACTATGACTTGCTGGGAGCCTTCTGGACGACGGTGCAGCTCACTCTGCTGTCGGCCGTCGGCTCCTTGATCTGGGGCACGCTGCTGGCCGCCATGCGCGTCAGCCCGGTCCCGCTGATGCGCGGTTTCGGGACCGCGTACGTGAACGTGGTGCGGAACATCCCGCTCACCGTCATCATTCTGTTCTCGTCCCTGGGCCTCAGCCAGACCCTGGGTATCTACCTCGGTGCCGAGGGCAACTTCGAGTCGCTGAACTTCCGGCTCGCCGTCTTGGGCCTGATCCTCTACACCTCGGCCTTCGTCTGTGAGGCGCTGCGCTCCGGCATCAACACGGTGCCCGTCGGGCAGGCCGAGGCGGCGCGGGCCATCGGCCTCAGCTTCAGCCAGGTGCTGTCCCTGGTGGTACTGCCCCAGGCGTTCCGCTCCTCGGTGACGCCCCTGGCTAACGTGCTGATCGCGCTCACCAAGAACACCACGGTGGCCGCCGCGATCGGTGTCGCCGAGGCGGCGCTGCTGATGAAGGAGATGATCGAGAACGAGGCCCAGCTGCTGCTGATCTCCGCGATCATCGCGTTCGGTTTCGTGATCCTGACGCTGCCGACCGGTCTGATCCTGGGCTGGGTGGGCAAGAAGGTGGCGGTTAAGCGATGAGCTCCGTTCTCTACGACGCACAGGGGCCCCGCGCCAAGCGGCGCAACGTCGTCCTCACCGCGGTCTTCGTGGTCGCCCTCGCCGCCGTCCTGTGGTGGGTCTACACGACCCTCCAGGACAAGGGCCAGCTGGAGTGGGCGAAGTGGGAGATGTTCTTCACGGGCACCGAGGCCTGGTCGACGTACATCTGGCCGGGCCTGGAGAACACCCTGAAGGCGGCCGTCCTCTCGGTGATCATCGCGCTGCCGCTCGGTGCGGTGTTCGGCATCGCCCGGCTGTCGGATCACGCCTGGGTGCGCGTCCCGGCCGGCATCGTGGTCGAGTTCTTCCGGGCCATCCCCGTCCTGGTCCTGATGATCTTCGGTCTCGCCGTGTTCGCCGAGTACAGCAGCGTCAGCTCCGACGACCGTCCGCTGTACGCGGTCGTCACGGGTCTGGTGCTGTACAACGCCTCGGTCCTCGCCGAGATCGTCCGGGCGGGCATCCTGACCCTGCCCAAGGGCCAGTCCGAGGCGGCGCAGGCGATCGGTCTGCGCAAGGGACAGGTCATGCGGCTGATCCTGCTGCCGCAGGCGGTCACCGCGATGCTCCCGGCCATCGTCAGCCAGCTCGTCGTGATCGTGAAGGACACCGCTCTCGGCGGTGCCGTCCTCACCTTCCCGGAGCTGCTGTCCTCCGCCAACACGATGAGCGGTTACTACGGCGCCAACACCATCGCCAGCTTCACGGTGGTGGCGGTCATCTACATCGCCATCAACTTCGCCCTCACGAGCTTCGCCAGCTGGCTGGAGCGCCGGCTGCGGCAGGGCAAGAAGTCGACCGGCGCGGTTCTGGGCGCCGACGACAACGCCGAAGCGGTGGCGGCCTGACCCCGCGAGTCACCCGGTAGGACCAGCCCGGAGGCAGTGGCGTGATCGCCACTGCCTCCGTCGCTTGACGAGGGCAGCGGCAATGGGTTGCATACATTCTGTGATCGTGCACCCCGCTCCGACGTCCTGTTCGTCTGCGTCCCCCAGGACACCGCTTCGGGCAGGGGGCGCCACGCCGTGGACCCGGTGATCATCGTCGGCGCGGGGCCCGTCGGACTCACGCTCGCCCTCGCCCTGGCCCGTCAGGAAGTGCCCTGCGTCGTCCTCGACGAGGGACCGGGCAAGGAAGAGCCCCGCCCCGCGCGCACCGTCGTCCTGCCCGAGGACACCGTCGCCCTGCTCGAACGGCTCACGGGCACCCCGCTCGCCCAGGGCGGTCTCCACTGGGCCGGATGGCGGTCTATCCGGCGCAAGCAGGTGACGCGCGAGATCATGTTCGACGCCGCCGGACCCGCGCCGCTGCACATCGCCCAGCACGTGCTGACCGGCGCGCTGCGCGCGGCCCTGGCCCGCGAGCCCCGGGTGAAGATCGCCGTCGACAGCCGGCTGGACGCCATCGAACAGGAACGCGCCGGCGTCACCGCCCACACCAGGGGTCCGGCCGGCACCTGGTGGCGGGGCAGCTGGCTGGTCGGCTGCGACGGCCCCCGCTCGACCGTGCGCAAGCTCCAGGACATCCGCTTCCCCGGCCGTACGGCGGTGGAACGGCACGCCGTCGCCGCCCTGCGCACAGAGCTGCCCTGGAGTGAAGAAGCGTTGCTCCACCGCTCACCGCCGTGGCGGACGGCGGGCCCGTCGGCCGGGGAGATCACCGGCCGCCCCCTCCCCGACGGCGTGTGGCGCCTGGACTGGCTGCTGCCGCCCGGCAAGGACCTGATCACCCCCGAACTGCTGGTCAACCGCATCCGCGAGACCCTCACCGGCTGGAACGAGGGCTCCGCGCCCTCCTACGAACTCCTCGACACCGGCGTCCACACCGTCCACCACCGGCTCGCCCGCCGCTGGCGGGTCGGCCGCGTCCTGCTCGCCGGGGACGCGGCACACCTGCTCGGCGCGCTCGGCACCCAGGGCCTCGACGAGGGCCTGCGGGACGCCGACAACCTGGCCTGGAAGCTGGCGCTGGCCTGGCATCACGGAGGGCACGAGGCACTCCTCGACAGCTACCAGGAGGAACGGCGCGGCGCCGTCGCCGCCCGGCTGCGCGCCGCCGACCAGGCGCTGCCGCTGGTGCGCGGCGGCGGGGGCCTGCGCGGCTACGTCCCCGGGTCGACCCGGAGCCACGACACTCTGCTCACGGACGGTCACCTGGGGCGCGGGACGCTCGGTGCGCCGGGGGCGTACGCCGATTCGTCGCTCACACCCCTGCCGCTGGACGGCGAGACGGAGGTCGGCACGGCGCCCGGTGCGCAGGTCAGCGATGTGCGGGTGACCGCGGAGGACGGCGCGTTCGTCCGCCTGCGCGACCGGCTCGGCCGGGGAACGCTGCTGGTCGTCCTGGTCGCGCCCGGCACGGGAGTGTGGGAGCGCAGGCACTGGGTGACCGCCGGCATCATGCCCCGGCTGGCCGCCGCGGTGACCGCGCTGCCGCACCGCGCCGAACTGCTGGTCGCCGAGAGCTACCCGGGCGCCGGCGCCCACACCGTGCTCCTGGTGCGGCCCGACGGCCACTTGGTCACGGCGCTGGGCGGCGTACGGCCGGCCGACCTGTACGCGGCGGCCGAGGCGGCGCTGGGAAGGAGCGTTCCGCCTGGTCAGGACGGTGACGCTGCGACGGATGACGCCGTGTCGGACGCCTCCGCGCCCTCCGGATCACCGGCGGCCTCCGACTGAGACGACCCTCCGAGCCACCCTCCGTGACCGCACCGTCCGTACGGTGACGGTCAGTTGACCGGTGCCCGCCGCCATGGTGTACTCCGGACCATGACCGACACCGATGTGCGCCTGTGGCGGAGAGTCCATATGGACCTCGTCCGCTATGCGGGCTGCGTGTGTCGACCGTCCTGCTGAATTCGCCTTCCTTCTTCCTCGCGCGTGCCTTTCCGGGCTTCTCCGCTCCGCCGCGCGCGCTTCCGCGAACTTCTTTCATCAGGACGGTAGCCATGTCTGTCTCGACCTCTCCAGCCACGCCCACGACCTCGTCCTCGCCCTCGCCCTCGTCCTCGTCCTCGTCCTCGGGCAGGACCTCCGGCCGTGCGTCCGGGCCCACCCAGGCGGAGCTGCTCGCCTTCGTACGGCGCACCGCCGCCGACGCCGAACTCGTCGCCTCGCTCCCCCTCGACCCCCAGGGCCGCACCTGGGTACGGCTGGAGGGGCCGGGCGGCAGCGAGGCGTGGCTGATCGGCTGGCCGCCCGGCACGGGCACCGGCTGGCACGACCACGCCGACTCCGTGGGCGCCTTCGTCACCGCCGCCGGCGAACTGAAGGAGAACTCGCTCGCCGCCCGGCTGCCCACCCACGCCTGGCGCACCCTGGAACTCGCCGACGGCGTGGACCGGGAGCGCCGGCTCTCCGCCGGACAGGGCCGCGCCTTCGGCCGGCACCACGTGCACGAGGTGCTCAACGAGTCCGCGGACCGGCACGCCGTCTCCGTCCACGCCTACTACCCGCCGCTGCCGCTGATGCGCCGCTACAGCCGCAGCGGCCCGGTTCTCCGCCTGGAGCAGGTGGAGCGCCCGGAGGACTGGCAGTGAGCGGCTCCGAGGGGCACGGCGGCGGCCCGGTGCGCGGCGGGTCCGGTCCCACCGACCGGGCCACCGGGATCGACGAACTGCTGGAGCGGGTGCGCCAGGGGTACGAGCGGACCGGGCCGCGGGAGGCGTACGCGGCGCACGAGGCCGGTTCGGCCCTCCTGGTGGACATCCGGTACGCCGCCCTGCGCGAGCGGGACGGGCTGATACCCGGTGCCGTGGTGGTCGAGCGCAACGAACTGGAGTGGCGGCTCGACCCGCGGGGCAGCCACCGCCTTCCCGAGGCCACCGGACATGATCTGCGGATCGTCGTGATCTGCAACGAGGGGTACGCGTCGAGCCTGGCGGTGGAGTCCCTGCACCGTCTGGGCCTGCACCGCGCCACCGACCTGACGGGCGGCTTCCAGGCGTGGCGGGGAGCGGGGCTGCCCGTAGCGCCCGTAGCACCCGTGGCGCCCGTAGCACCCGTGGCACCCGCCGGGACGGGTCAGGTGTCGGACTCGCAGTAGAACGGCGCCGTGTCCGCGGTGCCTTTCGTGATCAGCCTGATCGGTGTCTTCGCGATCTTCTCCGCCACCCTGCCGCGCAGCAGCGCGATGGTGTTCCGGACGGCCAGTTCGCCCGTCTCTCCGGCCGAGTTCGAGACCGTCGCGGAGAACCGTCCGTCCTTCAGCGCGGCCAGGCCCCGATCCGTGCCGTTGACCGTCACGATCCGCACGTGGCCGGCGCCGGCCGCGTCGAACGCCTCGCGGGCGGCGAAGGCCATCTGCTCGTTGGCGACGAAGGCGTAGTCGAGGTCCGGATGTTCCCGGATCATGGCCGTGGCGACGTCCCGTGCCGTGTCCGCTTCGTACATGCCCGGCTCTTCGGCGACGACCTGGACGTTGTCGGGCAGCGCCTTGGTGAAACCGCCGACGAGCAGGTCGGAGGCGGCACCGGGCGCTCCGGTGATCACCCCGGCCCGCGCGGGCAGGCCGTCCGCGTCACGGTCGATCCACTGGGCGTCGAGCCGTCCCACCGCCTCCAGGTCGACGACGACGGCCCCGAGGATCTCGGACCGGTCGGTGCTGACGGAGGTCAGGAAGACGGGGATGTCCGCGCTCCGGGCCTTGTCGATGCCGCGCTTCAGCGCGTCCGTGCTGACGGTCTGAAGAATGATCGCGTCGACCTTGCGCGCGATCATCTTCTCGATGTTGGCCAGTTCGGTCCCGGCGTCCTGCCGGGAGTCGGCCGTCACCAGGGTGGCGAAGTTGATCCGGGCGGTGACCTCCACGGTCCTTTGCAGGCACTGGTGGAACTCGCTGTCGCCCCCGTTGACGAAGCCGAGCGTGAGGCGGCCGTCGACCGTGGTCCCCGCGTCCGCGTCGGAGAAGGCGCCGCAGCCACTGAGCAGCAGCCCGCAGCAGAGCAACAGGGCCGGTGGCACGGTGCGGAAGTGGACGGAGAAGGACATGGCGGGGCCGCCTTTCTGGCACACGGCAGGGAGATCCGTGCGGGTTCAGCCCACCGACCGGAACTCCAGGGGGGCGGCGCATGCGCGATGTCACGGCTCGGGCACCCGCGCGACGGCAGCAGACGGTACAGCCGCGCCGGAGGAGGTGACCCTTCCGGGAACGCAAGGTAATCGTGCGCGTGGTGTGCGGTACGTGACGCGCGTGGCGTATGTGACGCGCGCACCGTTCTGCCTACGCCCGGTTCAGAACGACCCGTCCTCCAGGTGTTCCGTGTCCTCGCCCTCCTCCTCCAGCGCCTGCCGGACCACTCTCAGGGCCATGCCCTCGGGGTAACCCTTGCGGGCGAGCATCCCCGCGAGCCTGCGCAGCCGCTTGTCCCGGTCGAGCCCGCGGGTGGCGCGCAGCTTCCGGTCGACCAGCTCACGCGCGGTCGCCTCTTCCTGCTCGGAGTCGAGCTGGGAGACCGCCGCGTCGATGAGGGTGGAGTCGACCCCCTTGGTCCGCAGCTCCCGGGCGAGCGCGCGCCGCGCCAGCCCCCGGCCGTGGTGCCGGGACTCCACCCAGGCGTCCGCGAAGGCGCTGTCGTTGATCAGCCCGACCTCCTCGAAGCGGGACAGCACCTCCTCCGCGGCGTCCTCCGGAATCTCCCGCTTCCGCAGGGCGTCGGCGAGCTGCTTGCGCGTGCGCGGAGTCCCGGTGAGCAGGCGCAGGCAGATCGCCCGTGCCTGCTCGACCGGGTCCCGCGGAGGCTCCGGTTCCTCGGCCCTCGACGAGGAGGGGGAGCCCCCGTCCGCCGCGGGTCCGCTCCCGCGGTCCCGCGACCGGCGTCCCCGGCGTCCGCCGGCGCCCCGGGGCCGGCCACCGCCGCGTGGCCCCCCGTCGTACTCCCCGTGAGGCGTACCGGCCTCGGCCTCGGCGAAGGAGCCGTCGTGTCCGTCACCGTCCGTCCCGGCGGAGCCCTCGTCGCCCGGTCCGCCCCGTTCGCGCGTGTGCGGCGGGGGGACCGGGGTGGCGTACTCGGCCCAGTCGGTTCGTCGTGTCACGGGTCAGCTCTTGGCGGCCGCGGCCTTGGACTTGGCTGCCTTGGCCGCGGGAGCCGGAACCGTCGCGGCCGCGTCGGCCGGAGCGGCGGAGACCGCGGCGTCCGCGCCCGGCTCGGCGGCGGGCTCCTCGGGACGTACGCCGACGCCCAGCTTCACCTTGATCTTCTTCTCGATCTCGTTGGCGAGGTCGGGGTTGTCCTTCAGGAAGTTACGGGCGTTCTCCTTGCCCTGGCCGAGCTGGTCGCCCTCGTACGTGTACCAGGCACCGGCCTTGCGGACGAAGCCGTGCTCCACGCCCATGTCGATCAGGCCGCCCTCGCGGCTGATGCCCTGGCCGTAGAGGATGTCGAACTCGGCCTGCTTGAAGGGCGGCGCGACCTTGTTCTTGACGACCTTGCAGCGGGTGCGGTTGCCGACCGCCTCCGTGCCGTCCTTCAGCGTCTCGATGCGCCGGATGTCGATGCGCACGGAGGCGTAGAACTTCAGGGCCCGGCCACCGGTCGTGGTCTCCGGAGAGCCGAACATCACGCCGATCTTCTCGCGGAGCTGGTTGATGAAGATCGCGGTGGTCTTCGACTGGTTGAGCGCGCTGGTGATCTTCCGCAGGGCCTGGCTCATCAGCCGGGCCTGGAGGCCGACGTGGCTGTCACCCATCTCGCCCTCGATCTCCGCGCGGGGGACGAGCGCCGCGACGGAGTCGATGACGATGAGGTCGAGGGCGCCGGAGCGGACCAGCATGTCCACGATCTCCAGGGCCTGCTCGCCGTTGTCCGGCTGGGAGAGGATCAGGTTGTCGATGTCGACGCCGAGCTTCTTCGCGTACTCGGGGTCGAGGGCGTGCTCCGCGTCCACGAACGCGACCTGGCCGCCGGCCTTCTGCGCGTTCGCCACGGCGTGCAGGGTCAGGGTCGTCTTGCCCGAGGACTCGGGGCCGTAGATCTCCACGACCCGGCCGCGCGGGAGACCGCCGACGCCGAGGGCGACGTCCAGGGCGGTCGAGCCGGTCGGGATGACCTCGATGGGCTCCATCGACCGCTCGCCCATGCGCATGACCGCGCCCTTGCCGAATTGCCGTTCAATCTGTGCGAGAGCGGCGTCCAGCGCCTTCTCGCGGTCGGTGCCTGCCATGGGTTCCACCCGGTTTGCTTGAGTCGATCGCTTCACGTCAAAGACGCTAACGCCTGCCACTGACAATGCGCCCCGACGCAGGTCCCACCTGTGGATAACTCGGGTGCATCTCCGTCCATAGCCAGTCGAATCGCCCGTCGCGAGCGTCGCTGGAGCCTCCATAAGAATGGATGTTCGATTTTAGTGTCAAGCGCACCACACGCGCTCCGACCCCAGTTGCTGCTGCGCGCGGGGCGGGCCGGGACGACGGGGCACCGCCGCACCGGACGACGGTGGACCTGGACGGCGGGACCGCGGTCGTCCGGATGCCGCAGGAGTCGTCCGGACTCTCCGGGAGTCGTCCGGGCGCCCTAGGACGAGCCTTCTTCCGACCCCGTGCGCCACCGGTCCCGAAGATGCCGCACGCGCGTGCGCAGTCCCGGGCCGGGGCCACGGTCCCGGCGTCCCTGGACCCGGGGGTCGTCCGTCACGTCGTACCGCTTGACGTACGCGCCGAGGAACGCCTGGAGCGTGGCGACCGCCGGGATGGCGATCAGGGCGCCGACCGCGCCGAGGAGCGCGGTGCCGGCGATGACCGAGCCGAACGCGACCGCGGGGTGGATGTCCACGGTCTTCGACGTCAGCTTGGGCTGCAGCACATAGTTCTCGAACTGCTGGTAGATCACCACGAAGCCCAGCACCCACAGCGCGTACCAGGGGTCGACGGTGAAGGCGATCAGCATCGGCAGGGCGCCCGCGAGATAGGTGCCGATGGTGGGGATGAACTGCGACACCAGGCCCACCCACACGGCGAGCGCGGGCGCGTAGGGCACCTCCAGGATCTCCAGCAGGATGTAGTGGGCGATGCCGGAGATCAGCGCCATCAGGCCGCGCGAGTACAGATAACCGCCGGTCTTGTCCACGGCGATCTCCCAGGCGCGCAGCACCTCGGCCTGCCGCGCGGGCGGCAGGACGGAGCAGAGCGCGCGGCGCAGCCGGGGCCCGTCGGCGGCGAAGTAGAACGAGAACAGCCCGATCGTCAGCAGCTGGAAGAGGCCGCCGAGCACCTGGGCGGACACGTCCAGAACCCCGGTGGCGCTGTTCTGGACGTAGTTGCGCAGCCAGTCGGAGCGCAGCAGCCCCTCCTGGATGTCCACGCGCCGCAGCTCGGTGCGGAAGTGGGTGTTGATCCAGTTGATCACGGAGTCGAGGTACTCCGGGAAGTCCTCGACCATCTTCACTATCTGGCCCGCGAGCATGGAGCCGAGCAGCGTGACGAACCCGGCGGTGGCGATCAGCACCCCGATGAAGACCAGGAAGGTGGCCAGCCCTCGGCGCATCCCGCGCGCCGCCATCCAGCTCACGGCCGGCTCGACGGCCAGGGCCAGGAAGAACGCGATCAGTACGTTGATCAAAAGGCCGGTGAGCTGGTGGAAGGCCCAGCTGCCCAGCTGGAAGACGGCGTACAGCGCGAGGGCGAGGACCAGGGCGCGGGGCAGCCAGCGCGGCATGCGTCCGGCCGGCCCGGTGCCCGCGGCCGGGGGTCCGGCGGGCGGCACGGGGCCGGACGGTGATGGGTGCGGAGTCGCCCGCCCGGTCTCGTCAGAGGATGGCACGGTCTTAGTCTCGCCCACGCCGCCGACAGCCGGATGCCGTCCGGCGATCTCCGTGGCGGTTCAGCGCTGTTCCTGGGGAACGTTCATCACCGTGCACACCACACGCCACACGTCCCTGGCGTGCCAGCCGGCGTCCAGCGCCTCGTTCACCGTACGTCCGCCCAGTTCCGCCATCACGTGGTCGCGCGCGAAGGTGTCGGCGTAACCGGAACCGAAGTGTTCTGTCATCCGCTGCCAGAAAACCGTCAACCGCATGTCCCCAGTATCCCGCCCCCGGGTGTGGCCCGGGGACGGGCCGCCTGGGAGACCGCTTTCCGCCCTACGGTCTGACCCATGGCCGAAACCGGAGCGCCCGCGCTCCCTCCGATGCCCCCGGCGCGCTCCGTGCTGGCCCGTGCCGAGCACTTCGTGTGGCTCACCGCGCGCGTGCTGGAACAGCGCCTGTTCGCCTACCTCTTCCGGGGCGGCGACGCGGCCCCGGTGATGACGGCGCTCGACGCCTACCGCAATCCGGACGGCGGCTACGGCCACGCGCTGGAGCCGGTGCTGCGCGGCCCGCACAGCCGTCAGCCGCACACCGCGCACGCTCTGCGGGTCCTGGACGCCGTGGGCCGCTGCGGCGGGCGGCACATCGAGCACACCTGCCGGTACCTGACCTCCGTCTCCGCCGCGGACGGCGCCCTGCCCGCGCCCCTCACCGACCGTCCCGCCGCGAAGGCCCGTCCCGGCACGCTGGCCGCCACGGGACCCGTCGTCGGTCTGCTGCACCGCAACGGGGTGTGGCACGCCTGGCTCTTCCGGGCCACCGAATTCTGCTGGCGGAAGGTCGAGTCGCTGTACACCTCCGACCCGCGGGAGATCCACGCGGCGGTGGCCTTCCTCGACTCCGTTCCCGACCGTCCGCGCGCGGAGGAGGCCGCCGCGCGGCTGGGCCGTCTGCTCCGCGAGCGGCACCTGGCCGTACTGGACCCAGACGACCTCCCCGCCGGCCCGCCCGCCGGGGACGAGCGGCATTACCTCCCCCACGACTACGCGCGGTCGCCGCGCTCCCTCGCGCGCGCGTGGTTCACGGACACCGAGATGGCACGCTCCCTGGACTTCCTCGCGGGCACCCAGGAGGAGGACGGCGGCTGGCCCGTGCGGCCGCGGCCGGAGACGGAGGTCGCACTCCTGGAGGCCCGGCCCGGAACGGCCATCAGCGCCCTGCGCACCCTGCGCGCCTACGGCCGCCCCATCGACTGAGCCACCGGGCCGCACCCGCGGGCTCTGCCGACGCGGACGGGCCGCGTCCTCGCAGGCGGCGGCCTCACCGCTCACCCGGCCAGGGCGCGCACCCCGGCGGTCACCACGACGGCGACCCCGACGACCAGCAGGAACGGGGCTCGCAGCAGCAGTGCCACGGCTGCCGCCGCGAGCCCCGCGGCGCGGGCGTCCAGCACGAGCGCGTGCCCGTCGGCGAAGGTCTGCTGCGCTGTGAGAGCGGCGAGCAGGGCGACGGGGAGCAGGGCCGCCAACCGCCGCACCATGGGGCGTTCCAGGACCCCGGCGGGCACCAGCAGCCCGGCCAGCTTGACCGCGTAGCAGCCGAGCGCGGTCAGGACGACGGCTGTCCAGACGTTCACTTGTCCTCCTCCTGCCCGGTGCGTTCGGTACGTCCGTCGAGTTCGGTACGTCCTGCGCGTTCTGCGCCTCCTACGCGTCCTGCGCGTCCGTGCGCCCACAGGACGGTGGGCGCGGCCAGCGCCGCGACGAGGACCGGTGTACCGGCGGGCAGGAACGGCAGCAGGCCGAGTCCCAGCACCACGGCGACGCCGGCGACCGCCCGTTCGACGGTGCTCTTCAGCATCGGCGCGAGCAGCGCGAGGAAGACCGCGGGGCCGGCCGCGTCGAGGCCCCAGGTGTCGGTGTCGCCGATCGCCTCCGCTCCGAGCGCGCCCAGCAGCGTGGTCAGGTTCCACAGCAGATAGAGGCTGAGGCCGGTGACGGTGAAACCGAGCCGGGCGGCGCGCCGCGTCGGCTGGGCCAGCGCCACCGCGGCCGTCTCGTCGATGACCCACTGCGCCGCGAACGGCCGCACCGCGCGCGGGAGGGCCAGCAACTGCGACAGCCGCAGTCCGTAGAACGCGTTGCGCACCCCCAGGAAGAAGGCCCCGGCGGCGGCCGTGAAGGGACTGCCACCCGCCGCGAGCGCCCCCACCAGCGCGAACTGCGACGCCCCGGTGAACACCAGGAGGCTGAGCGCGCAGGTCTGGGCCACCGTGAGCCCGCCGCCCGCCGAGGTCACGCCGAAGGCGAAGCCGGAGAGCCCCACGGCGACGCCGACCCCCAGGGCGTCCCGTACGACCGCGCCGTCGGGCTTGCGCGCGGCGTCAGGCTCACGCGCGCCGTCGGGCTTCCCCTCGGGCGGCGCGAGTGAGTGCGTACCTACAGGTTGTTCTGCCACGCCCCGGACGGTAGGAGCAGTCGCCGCCGCGCGTCTTGTACGTTCTTGCGCTCGCGCTGGTAGGCGCCCGGAGGGACGCCCACGATGCGGGTGAAGTGCCGGTTGAGGTGCGGCTGGTCGGTGAACCCCACCGCTGCGGCCGCTTCCGCCGGCGCCGTCCCGGCATCCAGCAGCAGGCGCGCCCGGCGCACCCGGGCGTCCGTCAGCCAGGCGTGCGGCGGCAGGCCGTAGGCGTCCCGGAAGGCCCGCAGCAGGGCGAACGGGCTGCTCGCCAGAGACTCCGCCAGCGCTTCGAGGGACGGCGGGTCGGCCATCCGGTCCTCCAGCACCTCACGCGCGCGTGCCGCGACCTTCGACCCGGCGGAGCGCACCTCCCGCCGCGGCAGCGTCCCGCCGTTCAGCCGCAGCAGCCGGGTCACGGCCACCCGCAGCAGTGTGTCGGCGGCCAGCGCGTCGCCGTCGTCGGCGGCCCGCAGCACCCGTCGCACCAGTTCGACCGCGTACGGATCACCCATCACGGGCCGGACGAACCCCGGTGTCCCGCGCAGCGTCGTCGTCTCGGCGGCGATCCCGGCCACCACCTCCGGCGAGGGATAGACGGCCCCGTACCGCCATCCCTGCGGCACGCCCGCCCGCCCGGTGTGCGGGGTGTCGGGATTGACCAGCGCCAGCTCCCCGGCCGCCGCGGACACGTCACCCCCACCGTGGTGGAAGACCTCCACCCCGTCGTAGATCGCCGCGATCACGAACTGCTCGTGGGTGTGCCGGACGAACGTCTGCCGTATGTACCGGGCCCGCAGCAGGTCGACGCCGGGCAGGGCGGCGAACCGCCAGTGCCGCGCCCGCTCACCGTGTCGCATGCGCTCATTGTCGGGGAGGCGAGTCGAGGAACCCCATCGAGGACCCCCTTGCGGAACCCCATCAAGGACCTCGTGCGGAACCCCGTCAAGGCCCCTGTGCGGAACCCCGTCAAGGAACCTTGTCAGGGAACCCCGGGTCGACCCTGAGACCGCCCGCACGCGGCCCTGGTTCCGACCCGGAGATCGCCCGCCCGGGGCCCTGGATCGCCCCGATTGTCAGTGCCCGGGTGCACGATGGACGCATGGTCAGCTCCGCACACCGAGCCCTCGACGGCTTCTCCCCCGCCACCCGCGGCTGGTTCACGGGTGCCTTCTCCGCGCCCACGGCCGCCCAGGCCGGTGCGTGGAAGGCCATCGGCGCGGGCTCGGACGTGCTGGTCGTCGCCCCCACCGGCTCGGGTAAGACCCTGGCCGCGTTCCTCGCCGCCCTGGACCAGCTGGCCTCGGCGCCCCCGCCCGCCGACCCCAAGAAGCGCTGCCGCGTCCTCTACATCTCCCCCCTCAAGGCCCTGGCGGTGGACGTGGAGCGCAATCTCCGCAGTCCGCTGACCGGCATCCGTCAGGAGTCCGTGCGCCTGGGGCTGCCCGAGCCCGAGGTCAAGGTCGGCATCCGTTCCGGCGACACTCCTGCCGCCGAGCGCCGCGCGCTCTCGACCCGCCCGCCGGACATCCTCATCACCACACCCGAGTCGCTCTTCCTGATGCTGACGTCGGCCACACGCGAGGCGCTGACCGGCGTGGAGACGGTGATCCTCGACGAGGTGCACGCGGTCGCCGGCACCAAGCGCGGCGCCCACCTCGCGCTCTCCCTGGAGCGCCTCGACGAGCTACTGCCCCGCCCCGCCCGCCGCATCGGCCTCTCCGCGACGGTCCGCCCGGTCGACGAGGTCGCCCGTTTCCTCTCCCCGCAGCGCAAGGCGGAAGTGGTCCAGCCACCGTCGGGCAAGGAGTTCGACCTCTCCGTCGTCGTCCCCGTCGACGACCTCGGCGAGCTGGGCGGCTCCCCGGTCGCCGACGCGAACGACGGCGCGGAGCGCCCCTCCATCTGGCCGCACGTCGAGGAGCGGATCACCGACCTGGTCCAGTCCCACCGCTCGACAATCGTCTTCGCCAACTCCCGCCGTCTGGCGGAGCGCCTCTGCAACCGGCTCAACGAGATCGCGTACGAGCGCGCGACCGGCGAGTCCCTGGAGGAGCACCACTCCCCCGCCGAGCTGATGGGCGGCTCCGGTGCCGCCCAGGGCGCCCCGCCGGTCATCGCCCGCGCCCACCACGGTTCGGTCTCCAAGGAGCAGCGCGCCCAGGTCGAGGAGGACCTCAAGGCGGGCCGCCTGCCCGCCGTGGTCGCCACCTCCAGTCTGGAGCTGGGCATCGACATGGGCGCGGTCGACCTCGTCATCCAGGTCGAGTCGCCGCCGTCCGTCGCCTCCGGCCTGCAACGCGTCGGCCGCGCGGGCCACCAGGTCGGCGCGGTCTCCACGGGCGTGGTCTTCCCCAAGTACCGCGGCGACCTCGTCCAGGCCGCCGTGGTCACCGAGCGGATGCGCACCGGCGCGATCGAGTCCCTGCGCATCCCCGCCAACCCACTGGACGTACTGGCGCAGCAGCTCGTGGCGATGACGGCCCTGGACACCTGGCAGGTCGACGACCTGCTCACGACGGTCCGCCGGGCGGCCCCCTTCGCCTCGCTCCCGGAGTCCGCCTTCACCGCGGTCCTCGACATGCTCGCGGGCCGCTACCCGTCGGACGCCTTCGCCGAACTCCGCCCCCGCGTGGTGTGGGACCGCGTCGCGGGCACCGTCACCGGCCGTCCCGGTGCCCAGCGCCTCGCCGTCACCTCGGGCGGCACCATTCCCGACCGCGGTCTGTTCGGCGTCTTCCTCGCCGGTGCCGACCCCAAGAAGGGCGGCGGCCGGGTCGGTGAGCTGGACGAGGAGATGGTGTACGAGTCCCGGGTCGGGGACGTCTTCACGCTGGGCACCAGCTCCTGGCGGATCGAGGACATCACCCGCGACCGGGTACTGGTCTCCCCGGCGCCGGGCGTGCCGGGCAGGCTGCCGTTCTGGAAGGGCGACCAGCTAGGCCGCCCCTTGGAGCTGGGCCGGGCCCTGGGCGCCTTCCTGCGCGAGGTCGGCTCCCTCGCCGAGGACGACGCCCGGCTGCGGCTGGTCGCGGCCGGCCTGGACGACCGCGCCACGACCAACGTCCTGACGTACCTCACCGAGCAGCGCGAGGCGTGCGGACACATCCCGGACGACCGCACCATCGTGGTGGAGCGCTTCCGCGACGAGCTGGGCGACTGGCGGGTCGTGGTGCACTCCCCGTTCGGCGCGCAGGTCCACGCCCCGTGGGCGCTGGCCCTCGGCGCCCGTCTCTCCGAGCGGTACGGCATGGACGCGCAGGTGATGCACGCCGACGACGGCATCGTGCTGCGGCTGCCCGATGCCGACCTGATGGGCCTGGACCTGCTCGACCAGGAGCCGTCGAAGGCGGGCGGCGAGTACGACGCGGACCAGGCCCCCGTCGGCGCGGCAGATGTCGTCTTCGACAAGGGCGAGGTCGATCAGGTCGTCACCGACCAGGTCGGCGGCTCGGCGCTGTTCGCGTCCCGGTTCCGGGAGTGCGCGGCCCGTGCGCTGCTGCTGCCTCGCCGCAGCCCCGGCCGCCGCACCCCGCTGTGGCAGCAGCGCCAGCGCGCCTCGCAGCTGCTGGAGGTGGCGAGCGAGTTCGGCTCGTTCCCGATCGTGCTGGAAGCGGTCCGCGAGTGCCTCCAGGACGTCTTCGACGTCCCCGGACTCGTCGAGCTGATGGGCGACCTGGAGGCCCGCAAGGTCCGCCTGGTGGAGGTCACCACCCCGGAGCCCTCCCCCTTCGCCCGCTCCCTCCTCTTCGGCTACGTCGCCCAGTTCCTCTACGAGGGTGACTCTCCCCTCGCCGAGCGCCGTGCCGCCGCGCTCTCCCTCGACTCCCGGCTGCTGGCCGAGCTGCTCGGCCAGGCAGAGCTGCGCGAGCTGCTCGACGCCGAGGTGCTGACGGAACTGGAGAGCGAGCTGCAGTGGCTCACCGAGGACCGCCGGATCAAGGACGTCGAGGGCGTCGCGGACCTCCTGCGGCTGCTCGGCCCGCTGACCGACGCGGAGCTGGCCGAACGCGGCGCGGAACCCCAGTGGGCCCAGGAGCTGGCCACCGCCCGCCGCGCCATCAAGGTCCGTATCGCGGGCTGCGACCACTGGGCGGCGATCGAGGACGCGGGCCGGCTCCGCGACGCCCTGGGCACGGCGCTGCCGGTCGGTGTCCCGGAAGCCTTCACCGAGCCGGTCAAGGACCCGCTCGGCGACCTGCTGGCGCGCTACGCCCGCACCCACGGCCCGTTCACGTCGGCCACGGCCGCCGCCCGTTTCGGTCTCGGTGTGGCCGTCACCGAGGGCGGGCTGCAACGGCTGATGGCTGCGGGCCGGGTCGTCCAGGGAGAGTTCCATCCGGCCGGGATCGGTCAGGAGTGGTGCGACGCCGCGGTGCTGCGGCGGTTGCGCCGGCGTTCCCTGGCGGCGCTGCGGCAGGAGCTGGAGCCCGTGCCGCCGGCGGCTCTCGCCCAGTTCCTCCCCCAGTGGCAGCACATCGGCAAGGGGCACACCCTCCGCGGTATCGACGGCCTGGTCCGCGCCGTGGAGCAGTTGCAGGGTGCGTCGGTCCCCGCCTCCGCTCTGGAGAAGCTGGTGCTGCCCTCCCGGGTGGCGGACTACGCCCCGGCGATGCTCGACGAGCTCACCGCCGCCGGTGAGGTGGTGTGGGCGGGCGCCGGTTCCCTCCCCGGCAAGGACGGCTGGCTCTCCCTCTACCTCGCGGACACGGCCCCCCTGCTCGCCCCGCCGCCGCACCCTCTGGAGACGACAGCCCTGCACCAGTCCGTCCTGGACACCCTCTCCGGCGGCTACGGACTGTTCTTCCGCCAGATCGCCGACCAGGTCCGGGCGACGACCCACCCCGACGTGACCGACCCACAGCTGGCGGACGCCCTGTGGGAGCTGGTCTGGTCCGGCCTGCTGACCAACGACACGCTCGCGCCGCTGCGGTCCTTCCTGGGCTCGGGCCGCACGGCCGGTTCCACCGCCCACCGTGCCAAACGCAGGGTGCCGCGCGGACGCTACGGCTCCCTGACGGCCGCCGCCCGCCCCGCTTCCCGTACGGGCCCACCGACCGTCGCGGGCCGTTGGTCGCTGCTGCCCGCCCTCGACACGGACACCACCGTGCGGGCCCATGCCCTGGCCAGGACACTGCTCGACCGGCACGGGGTGGTGACCCGCGGGGCCGTCTCGGCGGAGGGCGTCGAAGGTGGTTTCTCCGCGACGTACCGCGTCCTGTCGGTCTTCGAGGAGAGCGGGCAGGCCAGACGCGGCTACGTGGTGGAGGGGCTCGGCGCCGCCCAGTTCGCGATGGACGGCGCCGTGGACCGGCTCCGCGCGGTGGCCAACGCGAGAGAGCGCGGCGACGGCCTGCCACCCCCCACGACCGGCACCGGCACCGGCGAGCGTCACGACGGCCGCCACAGCGGTCAGGACGCGGCGGCCGGCGCCCCGTACGCGAGCCCGGCAGGCGCCGGTGAACCAGACTGGTCCGACGCACCCTTCCCTGCCCTCGACACCGACTTCGCCGCGCCCGCCCCCGCCGGAGGCCACGCGGCACCGAGCCCGGGAGCCCAAGGCCGACCGGGCGCCGGCGGTCCCCGCGGCGCCGGTCCTTACAGCGACACGTTCGCCCGCGGCCCATACAGCTCCGGCCCTTACGGCTCCGGCCCTTACGGCTCTGATCCATACGGCTCCAGTCCATACGGCTCCGGCTCCTACGGCTCCGGCGCATCCGGCCGTTCCACCCACCCGGGCCGCCGCGACCGTGCCGCCACCCCCGCCTCGCGAGCCGTCGTCCTCGCCGCCGCCGACCCGGCCAACGCCTACGGCGCGGCCCTCCCCTGGCCCGAGCCACCGACCGGCGCCGGACACAAGCCGGGCCGCAAGGCGGGTTCGCTGGTGGTGCTCGTCGACGGCGACCTGGCCCTCTACATGGAGCGCGGCGGCAAGACCCTGCTGGCCTGGCCCTCCGACCCCGAGGCGCCGATGACCGACGACGCCCGGCTACGGGCCGCCACGGAGGCGCTCGCGGCCGCCGCCCGCGCCGGCTCCGTGGGCACGGTCACCGTGGAGCGGATCAACGGCACCGCGGCGCTGACCGCCCCGATCGGCCCTCTACTGGAAGGAGCGGGCTTCGTCGCGACACCGCGTGGCTTGCGCATCCGAGCATGAGACGACGGCGACCCTGCCCACCCGGAGCCACCGCCCCCTCCCGAAGCACAGCGCCGGGAGCCGACGGCCGACCAGCGGATCGCCGGCATTTCGCGGCCGAGCCGACCGCGTGAGCCGCACCCGGCGGGACGGCAGGACACCGCCGGGAGCGGCAGCCGCCCCAGGGGCGCGGGGAACTGCGCGACAAGCCACGACAGACCCACCGCCGACACGAACCCGATGCCCCCTTGCCGAGAGCGCCTCGCCGACAGCGCCTCGCCGACAACACCTGCCGGATACCCCCTGGCCGACAACGCCTCGCCGACCACGCTTCACCGACAGCACCTCGCCAACAGCGGCCATGACCACACGGGGGCCGACGGACACCCCGTCCACCGCCTCGTCGTGCCACCCTTGGTTCATGCCCGAAGGAGACACGGTCTGGCAGGCCACCCGTCGGCTGCACGACGCCCTCGCGGGCAAGGTACTCACCCTCACCGACTTCCGCGTGCCCCGGTACGCCACGGCCGACCTCACCGGCCGCCGGGTCCTGGACGTCACGCCGCGCGGAAAGCACCTGCTCACCCGCATCGAAGGCGGCGTGACACTCCACTCCCACCTCCGGATGGACGGTGCCTGGAAGGTGTTCCGGCCCGGCAGTCGGTGGAACGGCGGACCCGCCCACCAGATCCGCGTCGTCCTCGGCACCGAGGACCGCACGGCGGTCGGCTACCGGCTGCCGGTCGTCGAACTCCTCCGCACCGCCGACGAGGACCGGGCCGTCGGACACCTCGGCCCCGACCTGCTCGGTCCCGACTGGGACCCGGAGCTGGCCCTGGCGAATCTCCTCGCCGACCCCGCCCGCCCCCTCGGCGAGGCCCTGCTCGACCAGCGCAACCTCGCCGGCATCGGCAATGTGTACAAGAGCGAGCTGTGCTTCCTGCTGGGCGTCACGCCCTGGCTGCCCGTTGGCGATCTGCCCGCCGACCGCGCGGCGGCCCTGCCCGCGCTCTCCGCCCGGCTCCTGGAGGCGAACCGCGACCGTCCGGTCCGCAACACCACCGGCCGCCGGAGCCCCGACATGTTCGTGTACGGCCGGGCGCGCCGCCCGTGCCTGCGCTGCGGTACGCCGATCCGCGTGGCCGACCAGGGCGACGGTTCCCGCGAACGCCCGACCTACTGGTGCCCCACCTGCCAACCGGGCCCGGCCCCGCTCCCCGCGTCCGCCGCAGCCCACCGCCACCGCGCCCGTCCCGCCGTACCCGACTGACGCTCAGGACGCTCGCTTCCGCACAGCCGCGTCCTCCTCAGCGCCCGGCCTCGCCCCGTCCCGCACCCGCGCCCCGCTTCTCACCCGCGTTTCATCACGCACCCACGCCCCACTGCGCACCCGCGCTACCCTCCGGTCCCGCTCCCGCTCCCGCTCCCGCTCCCGCACCCCGCTCCGCCCCTTCGGCACACAATGCACCGGCAGCAGGCTCAACCCCCATCCGCTCGCCGCGACCGCCCCCTCCACCACCCCGGCGTCGGACGACAGCGTCAACCGCAGCACGGCCCACCACCACACCGCGCCCAGCCCCAGCGCTGCCCCCCGGCGCACTATTCGACCCGGCATGCCCCATCACCTCCAGCGCCCCGCGTACGCCGTGGGAGGACCGGCCTCACCCGTTCTCGGCCTGGAACATCCAGTGCTGCTTCTCCAGGTCGGCCGTGACCTGGATGAAGATGTCCTGGGTGACGGGATCGGGGTCTCCGCTGGCGGCGATCCGCTCCCGCATCCGTGCGATGACCGCGCCGAGTGCCTCCACGATCGCTCCGACCGCCGCCGAGTCGTCGACCCAGCCCTCCGGCGTCACGCCGATCCCGCTGCCGACGGCGACGGTCGCGGCCCGTCCGTCCGGGGGCACGCCCAGCGCGGCGGCGCGCTCGGCGACCGTGTCGGAGTGCGTGCGGGCGGTGCTGACGACCTCGTCGAGCTGGAGGTGGACAGAGCGGAACCGCGGCCCGACCACGTTCCAGTGGATCTGCTTGGCGACGAGGGACAGATCGACCAGGTCGACGAGGGCACCTTGCAGCGCCTCGGAGACGGTCTTCAGGTTCTCGTCGGACAACGGGCTCTTCACGACGTACATCCGCACCTCCGTCGGCTGCCCCCCGACATGTCCCTCAACGATGACCGCAGCACCGCCCACCGGCAAACGGACCCGGACACGGGAAAGCCCCGACCGCACTCCTCCGGATCAACCCGGAGAAGCCCCGGCCGGGGCTTCGTACACCTTTGCCTGCGGCGCCCCGCAGGACACCGCACCGCACCGCTCAGGCGGCGACGACGTCCACCGCTTCGGCGGGGGCCTTGATCGTCACCCGTTCCGGTGGCACACCGGTCACCGAGACGGAACCCAGCATGGGGCGCACCGGCGTGGGAACGGTTTCGCTGGGAGTGGCCGCAGCGGACTGGGCCAGCTCGGCGAGGGCGAACTCGTCGCTCACTTCCCGCATGAGCTCGGACAACCGTACGTCGAGCGCGTCGCAGATGGCGGCGAGCAGTTCGGAGGATGCCTCCTTCTGCCCCCGCTCCACCTCGGAGAGATAGCCGAGTGAGACTCGGGCGGACGAGGAGACTTCGCGCAGAGTACGGCCCTGGCGCTGGCGCTGCCGACGCAGCACGTCACCCAGCAGGCGACGGAGCAGAATCATCGGTGGCTCCCTCCTCGGACCGCGTAGCCGCATCCTTCTCGCCCCACCGTACCGCCTCGCGCCGCGGCCGTGCGGGGAGCGATGTGGTGTTCACTCAGGGCTGCAAACATCAATACCCCCCGTTCTGTTCCGTATCCTGTGCCCGCTCATTCCCGGTCTGTTCGCCCGCCGGCTGCCTCAGGAGCAGGGCGAGTACGCTCCGTACACTCTCCATACGAATTTCCGCGCGGTCGCCGTTCAACCGCAGCGCCTCCACTTTTCCGCCAGAGGCGGAACCGGTGGTAGCCCCGTCCGGTCCGTGGACGGCGACGAAAACGGTCCCGACTTCCTGGCCGTCCTGCGGGTCCGGACCGGCGACGCCCGTCGTCGCGACGCCCCAGTCGGCACCCAGAGCCTGCCGCACTCCCGCCGCCATCTGGGCGGCGACCTGCGGATCCACCGCGCCTCGCGCCCGCAGCAGGTCGGCGTCGACACCGAGCAGCCGGTGCTTCAGGTCGGTGGCGTAGGCGGTGACCGACCCCCGGAACACCTTGGAGGCGCCGGGGACCGAAGTGATCTCCGCGGCCACCAGACCACCCGTGAGCGACTCGGCGACCGCGAGGGTCTCGCCCCTCACTGTCAGTAGTCGCACCACGTCGGCGGCCTCGGAACTCAAGCTTCCGTCCCCTTCAACGCCGCCCGGCGCTCGGCGATTCCTCTCCTGCGCAGCACAATGGCCTGTCTCACATAGTCCAGCCCGGTCACGACGGTCAGGACGACCGCCACGGCCATCACCCAGAACCTCAGGGTCGCCAGGGGGCCCGTCAGTGCCAGCACGTACATGCCGACGGCGACGCCCTGGGTCAGGGTCTTGAGCTTGCCGCCCCGGCTGGCGGGGATGACGCCGTACCGGATGACCAGGAAACGCAGCAGGGTAATGCCGAGTTCCCGGCCGAGGATCACGGCCGTGACCCACCACGGCAGATCATCCAGGGCGGAGAGACAGATCAGCGCCGCCCCCATGATCGCCTTGTCGGCGATGGGGTCGGCGATCTTCCCGAAGTCGGTGACGAGGTTGTACGTGCGGGCGAGGTGGCCGTCGAACAGGTCCGTGATCATGGCGATGGCGAACGCGGCCCAGGCGAACGAGCGCCAGGCCGGGTCGTACCCGCCGTTGCCGAGCATCAGCGCCACGAAGGCCGGGACCAGGACCAGTCGGAGCATCGTCAGCAGGTTGGCGACGTTCCAGACGCTGGCCTGGTCGACGGCGGCTGCCGCGATCTTGGCCCGCGGAGCGGCGCCCCGCGTGGCACCGCCGTCCTCGCGCGCCGGGCGGGCGCCCCGAACGGCGTCGGCGCCCGTGCCACGCTCCTCACGCCCCGAGCCCCGCTCCACGCCTTCGCGCCCAACGCCGTGATCCGCGCCGGCCCGACCCGCCCGGTCGTGCTCCACCTCGGCCCGGCCCGCGACACGCTCCGCAGGCTCCACCTCGGAGCGACCCGCGCCACCACCCACCGGCCCGTGAGACCCATGAGACCCGTGAGGCCCCTGAGGCCCATGCCCCACCGCCCCTTGGTCCGCACGCTCCCCCGCGCCCAGTGCCGCACGCTCCCCCGCGCCCGGTGCCGTGCGCTCAGCCGCTTCCGGCGCCGTACGGTCCGCCGCGATCGGCACCCTACGTTCCACCGCTCCCGGTGCCATACGTTCCACCGCGCCCGGTGCCGTACGCTGGCTCACCCTCCGCGCGCCGGAGGGGCCGCCCGCCGCGGACGCCGGTACTCCGGTCATCTGCCCGCCTCCTCATTACACGCGGAAGAACTGCCGGAACCGGCGGGGACGCCATCGATCGATCCGGCCAGCGGCTCGGCCACCAGGTCGACACCCTCCGTGCCGATCACCTTCGCCTCGACCATACGACCGACCCTGAGGCCTTCGCCGCTCGTGAGCAGCACCTGGCCGTCCGTCTCGGGGGCCTGGTGGGCGCCGCGGCCGTACACGCCCTCCGCTTCGTCGACCGACTCCACGAGCACCCGGACGGTCTCGCCCAGCCGCTCCTCGGCGCGCTGCGAGACGAGTTCCTCGGCGAGCCGGGAGACCCGTGCCAGCCGCTCGGCGACGACGTCCTCGTCCAGCTTGCGGTCGTAACCGGCGGCCTCGGTGCCCTCCTCGTCGGAGTAGCCGAAGACGCCGATGGCGTCCAGCCGCGCGTGGTTCAGGAACCGCTCCAGCTCGGCCAGGTCGGCTTCGGACTCACCGGGGAAGCCGACGATGAAGTTGGAGCGGACACCCGCTTCGGGTGCCTTGCTCCGGATGGTGTCGAGCAGCTCCAGGAAGCGGTCGGTGTCGCCGAAGCGGCGCATCGCGCGCAGCACGTCCGGCGCGGAGTGCTGGAAGGAGAGGTCGAAGTACGGGACGACCTTGTCGGTGCCGGTGAGCACGTCGATCAGGCCCGGACGCATCTCGGCCGGCTGGAGGTAGCTGACGCGGACGCGCTCGATGCCGTCGACGCCGGCCAGCTCGGGCAGCAGGGACTCCAGCAGGCGGATGTCGCCGAGGTCCTTGCCGTAGGAGGTGTTGTTCTCGGAGACCAGCATGATCTCCTTCACGCCCTGTTCGGCCAGCCAGCGCGTCTCGTTCAGCACGTCGCTGGGGCGGCGCGAGATGAAGGAGCCGCGGAAGGAGGGGATGGCGCAGAAGGAGCAGCGGCGGTCACAGCCGGAGGCGAGCTTGACGGAGGCGACCGGGGAGCCGTCGAGGCGGCGGCGGAGCGGCGCGCGGGGACCGGATGCCGGAGCGAGTCCTTCCGGGAGATCCGCGGGCGCCTGCTCGGGTGCCTCGGCCGCTCCGTGTCCGGGCAGGGCGACACCGGCTCCGGCCTGCTGCCGCTCGGCGGGACTGATCGGGAGCAGCTTGCGCCGGTCGCGGGGGGTGTGCGCGGCGTGGATGCCACCGCTGAGGATGGTCTGCAGCCGGTCGGAGATGTCGGTGTAGTCGTCGAAGCCGAGCACGCCGTCGGCCTCGGGGAGGGCCTCGGCGAGCTCCTTGCCGTACCGCTCGGCCATGCAGCCGACCGCCACCACGGCCTGGGTTCTGCCGTGGCCCTTGAGGTCGTTGGCCTCCAGGAGGGCGTCCACCGAGTCCTTCTTCGCGGCCTCGACGAAGCCGCACGTGTTCACCACGGCGACGTCCGCGTCCTGGGCGTCGTCGACGAGCTTCCAGCCGTCCGCCTCCAGACGGCCGGCGAGCTCCTCGGAGTCCACCTCGTTACGGGCGCAGCCAAGGGTGACGAGTGCGACGGTGCGGCTTTCAGGCATGGGCTCAAGACTACTTCGTCCCGCCGACACCCCACGTCGACGGGGTTGGCCGATCTCGGCCGACCCCGTACCGACCCGCCGGTCCCGCCGGATCTCTCAGCCGACCTGCGGGTCGCCCTTGGTGTACGTCAGCCGCTCGACGGCCCCCGGCTGGAAGTCGTCCTCGATCTTCTTGCCGTTGACGTGGAGCTGGATCGCGCCGGCGTCGCCGAGGACGAGGTTGACCTTCTCGTTGTCCTGGAACGTCTTGGAGTCGCCCTGGTCGAGGACGCCGTCGAAGAGCGACCGGCCGTTGTGGTCCTTGGCGGAGATCCAGCTGCGTCCGTCGGTGGCGCTGACCTGGACCGTCACCTTGTCCTGGGGGACGGCGGCGATGGCGCTGTCGGAGGGTTCGGGCTTGGTGTCGGCGGGCTTCTCGGGCTTGGCGGAGGCGGACCTGCTCGCGGACGGCTGGGAGCCCTCGGCCACGCTGGCCTCGCTGCCGCCGCTGTCGCCGTCGCCCTTCACCATGGTGAAGCCGACGAAACCGATCACGGCGACGATCGCGGCGACCATGGCCGCGGTCCAGTTGGGTCCGCGCCGCTCCGGCCGGATCCGCTCCGCTTCGAAGAGCGGTGCGGCAGGGGTCGGCTCGGGGCGACCGCCGCGCTGGGCGTCGTACTGTTCGAGCAGCGGTGCCGGATCGAGCTCGACGGCGCGGGCCAGCGTGCGGATGTGCCCGCGGGCGTAGACGTCGCCGCCGCAGGGCGCGAAGTCGTCGGCCTCGATGGCTTGCACGATGGCGATCCGGACCCGGGTGGCGTTGCTGATGTCGTCGACGGTCATCCCGGCGGCGATCCGCGCGTGCCGCAGGGCGTCGCCGATGGAGGGGCGCGCTTCCTCAGGGGTGTCTTCGGACGCGCCCTCGAACGGACGCTCGTCTTCAGGAGAGTTGCCGATGGACACGGGGGCGCCTTTCGAGCGGTTGGCCGCCTGTGCTGGACGTTCAGTCTAGGGGGGGTACGAACGGGTGGGGCAACCGGGCGGCGGGACTTTGTACGCCATCGGAATGGCCCGGCAGACCGATGGTGGGGCAGGTGTTCGTCGTTCTGCACAACTTGACGTACGCCTCCGGGAAACGGTTGCCCACTGATCGCTCACGGATGGGTCACGTTTCTCCGTCCGGTTGCCACGACCCCTCCGCCCACGACCGCGGCGCTCCGCCCGCATGCCCCGCGGTGCCCCGCCCGCCTACCCTTCAGACTCCCCCCGGATGACCGCGAGCACGCCGTCCAGCTCGTCAGCCTTCACAAGAACGTCACGTGCCTTTGAGCCTTCGCTCGGGCCGACGATGTTCCGCGACTCCATGAGGTCCATCAGCCGCCCCGCCTTGGCGAAGCCGACGCGCAGCTTGCGCTGGAGCATGGAGGTCGAGCCGAACTGGGTGGAGACCACCAGCTCGGCCGCCTGGCAGAGCAGGTCGAGGTCGTCGCCGATGTCCTCGTCGATCTCCTTCTTCTGCTTGGTGCCGACGGTGACGTCGTCCCGGAAGACGGGCGCCATCTGCTCCTTGCAGTGCCGGACGACGGCGGCGACCTCCTCCTCGGTGACGAAGGCGCCCTGCATACGCGTCGGTTTGTTGGCGCCCATCGGCAGGAAGAGCCCGTCGCCCTTGCCGATCAGCTTCTCGGCGCCGGGCTGGTCGAGGATGACCCGCGAGTCGGCGAGCGAGGAGGTGGCGAAGGCGAGCCGGGACGGCACGTTCGCCTTGATCAGACCGGTGACGACGTCGACGGAGGGCCGCTGGGTGGCGAGCACCAGGTGGATGCCGGCGGCACGCGCGAGCTGCGTGATGCGCACGATGGCGTCCTCGACGTCGCGCGGGGCCACCATCATCAGGTCGGCCAGCTCGTCGACGATCACCAGCAGGTACGGGTACGGGTGCAGCTCCCGCTCGCTGCCCTCCGGCGACTTGACCTTGCCCTCGCGCACCGCGCGGTTGAAGTCGTCGATGTGCCGGTAGCCGTAGGCCGCGAGGTCGTCGTAGCGCAGGTCCATCTCGCGCACGACCCACTGCAGGGCCTCGGCGGCGCGCTTGGGGTTGGTGATGATGGGCGTGATGAGGTGCGGGATGCCCTCGTAGGCGGTCAGTTCGACGCGCTTGGGGTCGACCAGGATCAGCCGGACGTCCTCGGGGGTGGCCCGCATCATGATCGAGGTGATCAGGCAGTTGATGCAGGACGACTTGCCGGATCCGGTGGCGCCCGCGACCAGCATGTGCGGCATCTTCGCCAGCGAGTCCATGACGTACCCGCCCTCGACGTCCTTGCCGAAGGCGACCAGCATCGGGTCGTCGTCCTCGGCGGACTCCGCGAGCCGCAGCACGTCGCCGAGGTTGACCATCTCCCGGTCGGTGTTGGGGATCTCGATGCCGACCGCGGACTTGCCGGGGATCGGGCTGATGATCCGTACGTCCGGGCTGGCGACGGCGTACGCGATGTTCTTGGTCAGTGCGGTGACCCGCTCGACCTTCACAGCGGGGCCGAGCTCCACCACGTAGCGCGTGACCGTGGGCCCGCGCGTGAAGCCGGTGACCGCCGCGTCGACCTTGAACTCGGTGAAGACGTTGGTCAGCGACTCCACTATGGCGTCGTTGGCGGCGCTGCGGGACTTGCCGGGTCCGCCGCGCGTGAGCAGGTCGAGGGCCGGCAGGGAGTAGGTGATGTCGCCGGAGAGCTGGAGCTGCTCGGCGCGGGGCGGCAGCTCGCGCTCCGCGGCCGGCGGGGCCTTGGTGAGGTCCGGGACGGCGCCGCTGTCGAGCCGGTCCCGCTGCGGCCGGGCGGCGGGGACCGGCTTGGGGGCAGGGGTCGGGGTGGGGGTGGTCTGCTCGCGCTCGCCCGTGCCGACGCCCTGGGTGAGGTCGGCGACCAGCGGCGACGGGGGCATCCCGTGCAGCACGGCGCCGTCCAGCGCGGCGGCGGCCGCGGCGGCGACGTCCACGGCGTCCATCTGCCGGTTCGCGTCGGGCTGGGGCACGGCGGAGCGCCTGGGCCGGCCGCGGCGCCGGGTGAGGGCCTCCTCCTCCACGCCGTCGGGGTCGTACGGCTGCCTGGGCCCGCCCGCGCGACCGCGGGTCCGGGCGGGCAGCGCCTCGCGCCACTGCTCCTCGTACCGCTCGTCGTCGGCGGTGATCACTTCGGCCTCGGGGTCGCGGACGAGGCCGAGCCGCACGCCGAGCAGCCGCAGCCGCTGCGGGATGGCGTTGACGGGTGTGGCGGTGACGACCAGCAGTCCGAAGACGGTGAGCAGCACCAGCAGCGGTACGGCCAGTACGTCGGTCATGGTGTACGACAGCGGGGTGGCGATCGCCCAGCCGATCAGCCCGCCGGCGTCCCTTATGCCCTGCATTCCGTCGCCGCGGGCGGGCGAGCCGCAGGCGATGTGCACCTGTCCGAGCACGCCGATGACCAGGGCGGACAGGCCGATCACGATCCGGCCGTTGGCCTCGGGCTTCTCCGGGTGGCGGATGAAGCGCACCGCGACCGCGCCGAGCAGGATGGGCACGAGCAGGTCGAGCCGGCCGAAGGCGCCGGTGACCAGGATCTCGACGAGGTCGCCGACGGGGCCCTTCAGGTCGGCCCAGGTGCCGGCCGCGACGATCAGCGCGACGGCGAGCAGGAGCAGCGCGACGCCGTCCTTGCGGTGGGCCGGGTCGAGGTTCTTCGCACCCGCTCCTATGCCGCGGAAGACCGCGCCCACGGCGTGCGCGAGACCCAGCCAGACGGCTCGTACGACGCGGAAGACCCCACTGGTGGGACTGGGGGCCGGCCTGGGCGCGGGTTTGCGCGCCACGGCCTTCTTGGCCGGTGCTTTCCTCGGCGGTGCCTTCTTCGCAGCGGCCTTCTTCGCCGGAGCCTTGGCGGTCGCCACCTTCTTCGCGGGCTGCTTCTTGGCTGCGGAGGGACGTGAGGCCATGGGTGCGAGATTACCGGTGGAGACGGCAACGGACACGTGTGCCCACCGCTTCACCCGTTCGTGTCGTGCTCGATGAGGCGGCGAAGCTGACGCGTTCTCAGCCCCGCTACGGATGCGCCTGCTGCCGAACGGGGCTCAGTTGGTCGCGGACTGGCCGCCGGAGCCCGGCTCCAGCGCGTCCAGCGCCCGGCGCAGGCCGGTGAGCTTGCGCTCCAGGTGGGCCGCCGTGGCCACCGCCGCGGCGTCCGTGGACTCGTCGTTGAGCTGTTTGGAGAGCGCCTCCGCCTGCTCCTCGACGGCCGCGAGCCGCGCCGACAGCTCGGCGAGCAGCCCGGCCGGTTCCTTGGCCTCGCCGCCCGCGGGCTTGCCGGCCGAACCCTCCAACTGCAGCCGCAGCAGGGACGCCTGCTCACGGAGCTGGCAGTTCTTCATGTAGAGCTCGACGAAGACGGAGACCTTCGCGCGCAGCACCCACGGGTCGAACGGCTTGGAGATGTAGTCCACCGCCCCCGCCGCGTACCCGCGGAAGGTGTGGTGCGGTCCGTGATTGATCGCGGTGAGGAAGATGATCGGGATGTCCCGGGTCCGCTCCCGCCGCTTGATGTGCGCGGCGGTCTCGAAACCGTCCATGCCCGGCATCTGGACGTCCAGCAGGATGACCGCGAAGTCATCCGTGAGCAGTGCCTTGAGCGCTTCTTCCCCGGACGATGCCCGCACCAGCGTCTGATCGAGCGCCGAGAGGATCGCCTCCAGCGCCAGCAGATTCTCCGGCCGGTCATCGACCAGGAGGATCTTGGCCTTCTGCACCATGGCCCGCCCTCCTCGCCCCGGCGTGGGGCCTCCCCTGTCCGCAGGACTTGAGGAGACACCGACCGGTGCCGCCCCAGGGGACGACTCCCTTGCGCCGCCCGTCCCTGTGCCGGTCATCGTAGCCGCACCCCGCCTGTCGCCACACCCTGTCACCGCGATGTCACTGTGCACGTAGCAGAAACGCAGCAGGGGACCAGAAGGTTCCCCGAATCCCGTGTCTCTACACGGCTTCGGGCACACTGAGTCAGCAACTCCGCATGGATCCCGAAGGTTCCCACCGGTCCGCACCCACTACGTTCGCACGCCCCCCGAACCCATCGTTCACGCCCCCCGCATCCATTCCTGCATGACCGTCAGCAGGTGGTCCGGGTCGACCGGCTTGGTCACGTAGTCGGAGGCGCCGGACTCGATCGCCTTCTCCCGGTCGCCCTTCATCGCCTTGGCCGTCAGCGCGACGATCGGCAGCCCGGCGAACTGGGGCATGCGCCGGATCGCCGTAGTCGTCGCGTACCCGTCCATCTCGGGCATCATGATGTCCATCAGTACGACCGCGACGTCCTCGTGCTGCTCCAGCACCTCGATGCCCTCACGTCCGTTCTCCGCGTACAGCACCGACAGCCCGTGCTGTTCCAGGACGCTGGTGAGCGCGAACACGTTGCGGATGTCGTCGTCGACGATCAGCACCTTCTCGCCGCCGAACCGGATGCCGCGCACCGACTGCGGCGCCGGCTCCTGCTCCGCGGCCGACCAGCTGTCCTGCGGCACGGAAGGAGCGGGGGCGGACGCGGGGCGCGGCTCCGCCTCCGGCAGCGCCCTGCGACGGCGCCGGAACAGCGCGGCGGCGCCGTTCTGCGTCTCCCGGTACGACGCCACCTCGGCCGGCGTCTCGATCCGGACCTCCGGCTCCTCCTCCCGCGCGGAGACCAGTTCCCCGGCCTCCAGCGCGGCCACCGGCTGCGCGTACCCCTGCGGCGGCAGCTCACTGGGGTGCAGCGGCAGGTACAGCGTGAAGGTGGAGCCGCGCCCCGGCTCGCTCTGCGCGTGGATCTCGCCGCCCAGCAGCTGGGCGATCTCCCGCGAGATGGACAGCCCGAGGCCCGTACCGCCGTACTTGCGGCTGGTGGTGCCGTCGGCCTGCTTGAACGCCTCGAAGATCACCCGCATCTTGCTGGCCGCGATCCCGATGCCGGTGTCGGTCACCGAGAAGGCGATCAGGTCCGCGCCCGGATCGGTCATCGAGCCGGCCTCCAGGAGCTGCTCCCGGATGCGCTGCGGCACGTCGTCGCGGGCGGGCCTGATCACCAGCTCCACCGACCCGGAGTCGGTGAACTTCACCGCGTTGGAGAGCAGGTTGCGCAGCACCTGCAGCAGACGCTGCTCATCGGTGTGGAGCGTGGCGGGCAGCTCCGGGGAGACCCGCACGGACAGGTCCAGGCCCTTCTCCGCGGTCAGCGGCCGGAAGGTAGCCTCCACGTAGTCGACGAGCTGGACGAGCGCGATCCGCGTCGGGGAGACGTCCATCTTGCCTGCCTCGACCTTCGACAGGTCCAGGATGTCGTTGATGAGCTGGAGCAGGTCGGAGCCGGCCCCGTGGATCGTTTCGGCGAACTCGACCTGCTTCGGCGACAGATTGCCCTCGGCGTTGTCGGCGAGCAGCTTGGCCAGGATGAGCAGCGAGTTAAGCGGCGTACGCAGTTCGTGCGACATGTTGGCGAGGAACTCGCTCTTGTAGCGCATCGACACGGCGAGCTGCTCGGCGCGCTCCTCCAGGACCTGCCGGGCCTCCTCGATCTCGGTGTTCTTCACCTCGATGTCACGATTCTGCTGGGCCAGCAGCTCGGCCTTCTCCTCCAGTTCGGCGTTGGACGCCTGGAGCGCCTTCTGCCGCAGCTCCAACTCCTCCGACCGGTCCCGCAGTTGCTCGGTCAGCTCCTGCGACTGCTTCAGCAGCACCTCGGTCTTGGTATTGACCGAGATGGTGTTGACGCTCGTCGCGATCATCTCGGCGATCTGGTTGAGGAAATCCTTCTGGATGTGCGTGAACGGTGTGAACGACGCCAGCTCGATGACGCCGAGGACCTTCCCCTCGAACAGCACCGGCAACACGATCACCTGTGCGGGCGGCGCCTCACCGAGCCCGGAGGAGATCTTCAGGTAGCCGCTCGGCGCGTTCTCCACCAGGATCGTGCGCTTCTCCTGCGCGGCCGTACCGACCAGCGCCTCCCCCGGCCGGAACGAGGTCGGCATCGACCCCATGGAGTAGCCGTACGACCCGAGCATCCGCAGCTCGTACTGGTCCTCCCGCGCGGCGGCCGGCTCCTGGCCGTCGACGAACGGCATGGCGAGGAAGAACGCGCCGTGCTGCGCGGAGACCACCGGCGTCAGCTCGCTCATGATCAGTGAGGCGACGTCCTGGAGATCGCGCCGGCCCTGCATCAGCGCCGAGATCCGCGCGAGGTTGCCCTTGAGCCAGTCCTGCTCCTTGTTGGCGATCGTGGTGTCGCGCAGATTGGCGATCATCTTGTTGATGTAGTCCTGCAGCTCCGAGATCTCCCCGGAGGCGTCCACGTCGATCTTCAGGTTCAGGTCACCGCGGGTCACGGCGGTCGCCACGCGCGCGATGGCACGCACCTGCCGGGTCAGGTTCCCGGCCATCTCGTTCACCGACTCGGTCAGGTCCCGCCAGGTGCCGTCGACGTCACGCACGCGTGCCTGCCCGCCGAGCTGTCCCTCCGTGCCCACCTCGCGGGCCACGCGCGTGACCTCCTCGGCGAACGAGGACAGCTGGTCGACCATCGTGTTGATGGTCGTCTTCAGCTCCAGGATCTCGCCGCGCGCGTCGATGTCGATCTTCTTGGTCAGATCGCCCTTGGCGATGGCGGTCGTGACCATGGCGATGTTGCGCACCTGACCGGTCAGGTTGGACGCCATCTGGTTCACCGACTCCGTGAGGTCCTTCCACGTGCCGGAGACGCCGGGAACGTGCGCCTGGCCGCCCAGGATGCCGTCCGTGCCCACCTCACGGGCCACCTTGGTGACCTGCTCAGCGAACGAACTCAGCGTCTTGACCATGGTGTTGAAGGTGTCGGCGAGCTGCGCGACCTCGCCGCGCGCCTCGATCGTCACCGTCCGCGTCAGATCACCGTTGGCGACGGCCGCGGCCACCTGGGAGATGTTGCGCACCTGCATGGTCAGGTTCTTGGCCATGAGGTTGACGTTGCCGCTGAGGTCCTTCCAGATGCCCGTGATGCCCGGGACGTGCGCCTGGCCGCCCAGGATGCCCTCGGTGCCCACCTCGCGCGCCACGCGTGTGACCTGCTCCGCGAACGACGACAGCTGGTCCACCATCGTGTTGACCGTGGTGACCAGTTCGAGGATCTCGCCCTTGGCGTCCACGGTGATCTTCTTCGACAGGTCGCCCTTGGCGACGGCCGTCGTGACCTCGGCGATGTTGCGCACCTGGATGGTCAGGTTGTTCGCCATGAAGTTCACGGACTGCGTGAGGTCCTTCCAGGTGCCTGAGACCCCCTGCACCTCGGCCTGGCCGCCCAGGATGCCCTCCGTGCCGACCTCACGGGCCACGCGCGTGACCTGCTCCGCGAACGACGACAGCTGGTCCACCATCGTGTTGAGGGTGTTCTTCAGCTCCAGGATCTCCCCGCGCGCGTCCACGTCGATCTTCTGCGACAGGTCACCGCGCGCCACCGCCGTGGCCACCTGCGCGATGTTGCGCACCTGGGCGGTGAGGTTGCCGGCCATGCCGTTCACCGAGTCGGTCAGGTCCCGCCAGACCCCGGCGACCCCGGGCACCTGCGCCTGACCGCCGAGGCGCCCCTCCGTGCCCACGTCACGGGCGACACGCGTCACCTGGTCGGCGAAGGCCGAGAGCTGGTCGACCATCGTGTTGATGGTGTTCTTCAGCTCCAGGATCTCCCCGCGCGCGTCCACGTCGATCTTCTGCGACAGGTCTCCGCGCGCCACCGCCGTCGTCACCTGGGCGATCTGCCGCACCTGCGACGTCAGGTTCCCGGCCATGAAGTTGACGGAGTCGGTCAGTTCCTTCCACGTCCCCGAGACGCCGTCCACCCGCGCCTGACCGCCGAGGCGCCCCTCCGTGCCCACGTCCCGCGCCATCCGCGTGACCTGGTCGGCGAAGCTGGAGAGCTGGTCCACCATCGTGTTCACGGTGTTCTTCAGCTGAAGCATCTCGCCGGAGACGTCCACGGTGACCTTCTGCGACAGATCACCGTTGGCGACCGCGGTCGTCACCTGGGCGATGTTGCGCACCTGCCCGGTGAGGTTGCGGAACGCCGTGTTGACGGAGTCGGTCAGGTCCTTCCAGGTCCCCGCCGCGCCCGGCACCTGCGCCTGTCCGCCCAGCTCGCCCTCCACGCCGACCTCGCGCGCGACGCGCGTCACCTCGGCGCCGAAGGAGGACAGCTGGTCCACCATCGTGTTGACGGTGTTCTTCAGCTCCAGCATCTCGCCGGCCACATCGACGGTGACCTTCTGCGACAGATCACCGCTGGCGACCGCCGTCGTCACCGCGGCGATGTCCCGCACCTGCGTGGTCAGGTTCCGGAAGACGGTGTTGACCGAGTCCGTCAGGTCCTTCCAGGTCCCCGCCGCGCCCGGCACGTTCGCCTGGCCGCCGAGCTGCCCCTCGGCCCCGACCTCGTTGGCCACGCGCGTGACCTCGTCCGCGAAGATCCGCAGTGTCTCGGTCATCTGGTTGATCGTGTCGGCGAGCTGCGCGACCTCGCCGCGGGCCGGCACGGTGACCTTCCGCGACAGGTCACCGTTGGCGACCGCCGTGGTCACCTCGGCGATCCCGCGCACCTGCGCGGTGAGGTTCCCGGCCATCGTGTTGACGGAGTCGGTCAGCTCCTTCCAGACGCCGGCCACCCCCGGCACCCGGGCCTGTCCGCCCAGCTCGCCCTCGGTACCGACCTCCCGCGCGACGCGCGTCACCTCGGAGGAGAACGCGGAGAGCTGGTCGACCATCGTGTTGACGGTGTTCTTCAGCTCCAGCATCTCGCCGGCCACGTCCACCGTGACCTTCCGCGACAGATCGCCCTTGGCGACCGCCGTCGTCACCAGCGCGATGTCGCGCACCTGTGCGGTCAGCCGGTACGCCATCGTGTTGACGGAGTCCGTCAGGTCCTTCCACGAACCCGACATGCCCCGCACGCGTGCCTGTCCGCCCAGCTTGCCCTCGGTGCCGACCTCACTGGCCACGCGCGTGACCTCGTCGGTGAACGTCGACAACTGGTCGACCAGGTTGTTGACCGTCCGCCCGACCTTCAGGAACTCGCCGCGCAGCGGATGGCCCGCACCGTCCGGCACCTGCGTCCGCAGCTCCATACGCGGCGACAGATCGCCCTCCGCGACGGCCGACAGCACCCGCCCGACCTCGGACACGGGCCGTGCGAGATCGTCGACCAGCGCGTTGGAGTGGTCGATCGCGGCGGCCCAGGAGCCCTCGCAGACCCCCGTCTCCAGCCGCTCCGTGAGCTTGCCCTCACGCCCCACCGTGCGCCGCACGCGCGCCAGCTCGCCCGTGAGGTGCAGATTGCGGTCGGCGACCTCGTTGAAGACGGCCGCGATCTCGGCCATCACGTCGTCCCCGGTCACCGTCAGGCGCCTGCGGAAATTGCCGTCCCGCATGGACACCAGAGCCGCCAGCAACCGGTTCAGGGACGCCGTGTCCACGACAGTGGTCCCATTGCGCCCTTTGCCCTGATTATTCGGGGACTGTCCGCTTTTCGCGCGCGCTTTAGTGCCCCGCGTCGCTGCGCCAGACTCCACTGTGTCCCTCCCGCAGGGGTCGACCGTTACCGCCGTGCCCGGCTACCACTTCCCGGCGTACCGGTTACTTCCGCGTACTTCCTGTGCTGCCGCACTCCCGCCCGGCCCGCCGAGCCACCTCCAGGGCTGCTGCCCGCCGTACGCCGCCGACACTCGGCGTGCCGCAACCTTCACTGGAAGCTTGCCCAGTGTTTCACCCGGACCGAACCAGGCCATAACAGTTCGGCAGCTTCGCACACCGTCCGCACACCCTCTGGGCGGAAACACTGCAGACCGGCATCCGCACGGACGGCGAAGGTAAGTAACCTTGCATGCGGCTGTCCAGCCGTGCCGGAACCCCGGCCTGGGCGGTGGCACGAGACGTACGGGCATCGGAGGGGCGGCCGGACACATGACCACCGGACTGATGCCGGGGGAACAGCCCCCGGACCCCCAGCCGACGGACGGCCTGCCGCAACAGCGGCACGAGCCGGTCGGCGGCACGGCCCTGCACGGACAGAGAGGTTCGAGGAGTTCTGTGATCACCGCGCGCGCGGCCGCCAGCTTCGAGCCCGTCGGGCGATCGGTCGCGAGCGCCCGCTCCTTCGTCCGGGACACCCTCCAGGGCTGGGGCCACGCCGACATCGTCGACGACGCCGTGGTGCTGACCAGCGAACTCGTCACCAACGCCGTGGTGCACGCCGGCACCTCCGCCGACGTCGTCTGCCTGCGCAGCGACGAGGGCGTACGCATCGAGGTCGCCGACCGCTACCCGGAGCGGGAGGTTCCGCTCCAGGCGTCGGCCGTCAACATGGGCAGCCCCGACCGCGAGGGAGGCCGCGGCCTCCAGCTCTGCGCGGCCCTGGCCGACAGCTGGGGTGTCGAGTACACGCCCACCCACAAGACCGTCTGGTTCCGGCTCACCCTGCCCGAGCGCCCCGTCGGCACCCGCGCCGCCGGACCCGCCCTGCCGGCCGCGCTGCTCCCGCTGACCGACGGCCGCGTCCGCGTCGCCGTCGTCCAGATCGACCGGGCCGGCGCCATCACCGCCTGGAACGAGGACGCCGAGGAACTCTTCGGCTACCCGGCCGAGCAGGTCACCGGCAAGCCCCTGACCGACCTCGCCGCCTGGCCGCACACCCCCGGCACCAGCACCGGCATCGCCGAGGCCCTCCGCCTCTCCCGCTGGGAGGGCAGCTACGGCATCCGCGGCGCCCACGGCCGCGTCATCCCCGTCTACGCCTCCCACCTGCGGGTCCGCGACACCGGCGGCGAGCCGTCCACGGTCTGCCTCCTTGTCCGCGACCACGAGCGCGCCGTCCTCCAGACGCCGCTGCGGGTCCCCGCCACCGACACCAACACCTCCTCCGAGGGCGGCCAGAGCACCGACCCCTTCGAGGTCTTCATCGGCTCTCCCGCCCCGGACGACCTCGACGGTCTCCTGCAGCGCACCGTCGAGCGCGCCCGCGACATGCTCGACGGCGACGCCGCCTTCCTCCTCCTCGCCACCGACGACGAGACGGAGCTGGAGGTCCGCGCCTCCACCGGCCTGCCCTCCGCCCGCCAGCGCTTCGCCCGCGTCCCCGTCGAGGCCGGCCCCGGCCGCTACGGCTCGGCACGCATGCCCGCCGTCCACGACGACCTGACCGCCGTACCGGGCGCCGTCCCCCTCCTCAACGGCACCGGCATGCGCTCGGTCGTCACCGTGCCGCTCAAGGTCGAGGGCCGCCTCACCGGCTCCCTCGGCGTCGCCGCGGAGGGCGCGGGCCGCTACTCCAACGAGGAGGCGCTGCGCCTTCAGTTCGCGGCCGACCGCATCGCCCTGGCCGTCGAGTCCGCCCGCCTCGGCGAGCTGGAGCGGCTGCGCCGAGGCTCGCTCAGCTTCCTGGTGGAGGCCTCCGACCTGCTCGCCGGCACCCTGGACCGCGACCAGACGCTCGCGCTCATGGCCCAGATGACCGTCCCCACCCTGGCCACCTGGTGCGCCGTCTACACCATCGCCGACCAGGCGTCCGACCCGTATCTCTCGTACGTCCTGCACGAGGACGAGGAGCTGATCGACGGCATCAAGTCGCTGCTGGCCAAGGTCCCGCCGCCGGACCCGGTACCGACGCCGGGCGCCCGCGTCTGGTCCGCCCCCGCCGAGGTCGCCCACCAGGCGGCGCTGCGCTCCTCCATGCGCAGCCTGGGCCTCAGCGGCAGCCCCACCCGCCAGGTCACGCCGGGCATCGGCCCGACCCTCGCGACGGCCTCCGCGGTCGGCGGCGAGACGGTCGTTCTCCCGCTGGTCGCCCGCAACCGCGTCATCGGGATGCTGACCCTCGGCAAGCCCACCGACGACCACTTCCGCCAGGAAATCCTGGAACTGGCCGAGGACCTCTCCCGCCGCGCCGCCCTGGCCCTGGACAACGCCCGTCTCTACTCGGAGCGCACGGCCATCAGCCAGGCCCTCCAGCGCAGCCTCCTGCCCCCGGAACTGCTCCAGATCAACGGCGTCGAGGTCGAGGTCATCTACCGCGCGGCAGGCGAGGGCAACGAGGTCGGCGGCGACTTCTACGACCTGTTCACCATCCGCGACGGCGTCTACGGCTTCGCCATCGGCGACGTCTGCGGCACCGGCCCCAACGCGGCGGCCGTCACGGGTCTCGCCCGGCACGCCCTGCGTCTCCTGGCCCGCGAGGGCCTCAGCGGCCCCGCCGTCCTGGAACGGCTGAATTCCGCCATTCTCGACGAGGGGGCGCGCAGCCGCTTCCTCACACTGCTGTACGGCGAGATGCGCCCCCTGGAGGACGGCAGCGCCGAGCTGAAGGTCGTCTGCGCCGGCCATCCGCTCCCGCTCCGTCTCCGCCAGGACGGAACGGTCGAACCGGCGGCCGACCCCCAGCCTCTCCTCGGCGTCATAGACGATCTGGAGCTCTACGAGCAGACGGTCACGCTCGATCCGGGCGACGTCCTGCTCTGTGTGACGGACGGGGTCACCGAGCGCCGTGAGGGCACCCGCATGCTGGGCGACGACGGCCTGGCGGACGTTCTGACGACGTGCACGGGTCTCACGGCCGGTGCGGTGGCGGCGCGGATCATGCGCGCGGTCGAGCGGTTCGCGTCGGACGCCCCGTCCGACGACATGGCGATTCTGGCGATGCGTGTCCCCGAGCCGCACAAGGACTGACGACCAGAGGGCATGAGAAAGGCCCCGCCCGAAGGGCGGGGCCTTTCTCTGTCGGAGCCCCCAAACGGAATCGAACCGTTGACCTTCTCCTTACCATGGAGACGCTCTACCGACTGAGCTATAGGGGCCTGTCGCTTTTCGAGGTTTCCCCCGCGGCGACGAAATAGATCATACCCCGAACAGCGCCGTGCTCCCAACCGCGTCAAAAGGCGGTCTGCAGCAGTCCCCCGAGCGCATTGCACGCGGACACGATCCGCTGCATGTCCCGTTTGGTGAGGGTCGCGTCGACGGGCAGCGCGAGTGTCTCGTCGGCGGCCCGCTCGGTCTCCGGCAGGGCGACACAGCTGCGGAATTCGGGCAGCCGGTGCGCGGGCGTCTTCACCGGCACCCGGCAGTCCACGCCTCGGCTGCGCACGGCCCGCGCGAAGGCGTCCCGGTCTGGCCGACCGTTGCCGAGCACCCGCACGACGTACTGCCGGTAGGTGTGCCCGTTGCCGCCGTCGGGCGTGTGTACTCCCCGGAGCCTCGCGTCCAGGTACGCGGCCCGCTGCCGCCGCTGCGCGGTCTCGTCGTACGGCCCGTCCGGCTCGTCCTCCTGGAGCACCAGCAGTCCGTGCCGCTGCCCGAGGCCGTGCAGGCGGTCCATGTCCGCGGGCCGGCCGAACCGGTGGACGGCGACGACGGCCGCGGTCCGGGGTCCGACGGCGGCTTCGACGGCGGACGGATCGAGGCAGTAGGTCACCGGATCGATGTCCGCGAACACCGGCATCGCGCCGGCGAGGGCGACAGCCTCGGCGACTTCCGCGTTACCGAAGGCCGGTACGACGACCTCGTCGCCGACTCCGACACCGGCGGCCCTGAGCATTGCTGCAGTACCCATGCCGTGGATGGTGGTTGCGCGACGTGAACACGAAGTGACGCAGAACAAAAAAGGGCTGGTCCCGGAACGAAAGTTCCGGGACCAGCCCTTTTGAAGAATTGTTCGGCGGCGTCCTACTCTCCCACAGGGTCCCCCCTGCAGTACCATCGGCGCTGTAAGGCTTAGCTTCCGGGTTCGAAATGTAACCGGGCGTTTCCCCTACGCTATGACCACCGAAACACTATGAAACTGTCAACCGCA
>NZ_JAVRHI010000401.1:0-59468 GCF_034105845.1 Streptomyces sp. CRN 30
CTGCGGGTCGCCCTGCGCGACGGCACGGCGGAGGCCGAGGCGTGGGGGCCGGGGGCCGGCTGGCTGCTGGAGCGGCTGCCCGCGCTGCTCGGGGCCCACGACGACCCGTCCCGCTTCGAGCCGCGGCACCGGCTGCTCGCCCACACCCGGCAACGGCGGCCGGGGCTGCGGCTGACCCGCACCGGCCTGGTGCTGGAGTCGCTGATCCCGTCGGTCCTGGAGCAGAAGGTCACGTCGCTGGAGGCGTACAGGTCCTGGCGGCTGCTCGTACAGAAATTCGGGGAGCCGGCGCCGGGGCCCGTGCCGGAGCCGATGCACGTGATGCCGGACGCCCGGACCTGGGCGCTGGTCCCGTCGTGGGAGTGGCACCGGGCCGGCGTCGACGCCAAACGGGCCTCGACGATCCTGCGGGCCGTGCGGGTCGCCGCGCGGCTCGAGGAGGCCGTGGGGATGACGCCGTCCGAGGCGCGGGCGCGGCTGGAGGTCGTGCCGGGCATCGGGCCGTGGACGTCGGCGGAGACCGTGCAGCGCAGCCACGGTGCGGCGGACGAGGTGACGACCGGTGACCTGCACCTGCCGGGCATCGTGGGCCACGCGCTGGCCGGGGACCGGGACGCCGACGACGAGGCGATGCTGGCGCTGCTCGAACCGTACGCGGGGCAGCGGCACCGGGCCGCCCGGCTGATCCTGCTGTCCGGCCGGACGCCGCCGCGGCGCGGGCCGCGGATGTCGGTCGGCACCATCTGGCAGCACACGTAGGCACGCGCGGGGCGCGGGGCGCGGGGCGCGAGGCGGCCGACCGGCCGGAGCGGCCGGTCAGCCGCGCCCGGTGGTCACCCGCGCCCGGTGGTCCCGCCGTTCACTGGTCAGAGGAGAACCGCACCGCCGCCGTCGGGATGCGTGCGTCGCACCACACCCGTACGCCGTCCCGGAGTTCGTTGTCCGCCCCGACGACCGCGCCGTCGCCGACGACGGCGCCGGTGAGGACCGAACGCCGGCCGATGCGGGCCCGGGCGCCGATCAGGGAGTCGGTGATGACCGCGCCCGGTTCGACGACCGCGCCCGCCAGGACCGTGCTGCCCGCCAGCCGGGCGCCCTCGCCGACGAACGCGCCCTCGCCGACCACCGTGCCCCCGGTCAGCTTGGCGTCGCCCGCGACCATGGCCGTGGGCAGGACCAGGCGGTCGCCGCAGCGGCCGGGCACCGCGGGCGACGGGGCGCGGCCGAGGACGAGGTCCGCGGAGCCCCGGACGAACGCCGCCGGGGTGCCGAGGTCGAGCCAGTAGGTGGAGTCGACCATGCCCTGGAGGTGGGCGCCGGCCGCCAGCAGGTCCGGGAAGGTCTCCCGTTCGACCGAGACGGGACGGCCCGCCGGGATCGTGTCGATCACCGAGCGGCGGAACACGTACGCGCCCGCGTTGATCTGGTCGGTGACGATCTCCTCGGGGGTCTGCGGCTTCTCCAGGAAGGCCGTGACCCTGCCGGTCCCGTCCGTGGGGACCAGGCCGTACGCGCGCGGGTCGGTGACCTTCGTCAGGTGCAGGGAGACGTCCGCGCCCGACGACCGGTGGGTCGCCACGAGGGCCTCGATGTCCAGGCCCGTGAGGATGTCGCCGTTGAAGATGAGGACCGGGTCGTCGGGGCCCGAGTGCAGACGCGACGCGACGTTGCGGATGGCGCCGCCGGTGCCGAGGGGCTCCTCCTCCGTGACGTACTCCAGATGGAGGCCCAGCGCGGAGCCGTCGCCGAAGTGCGGCTCGAAGACCTCGGCCAGGTAGGACGTGGCGAGCACGATGTGATCGACGCCCGCCGCCTTGGCCCGCGCCAGCTGGTGCGTGAGGAAGGGGACCCCGGCCGCCGGGACCATGGGCTTCGGCGTGTGCACCGTGAGCGGGCGCAGCCGGGTGCCTTTGCCGCCGACCAGGAGGATCGCTTCTGTCACCTGTCGTCTCTGCTTCCTGCCGGGACCGGCCGAGGTGTGTCTCGGCCGGCCAGTGTATGCAGACCGTTCGATGGGCCTTCGAAGGCAGTGCGGGGGCGGTCCGTCGATGGCTTGGTGCGGTGTGCAGTTGTCCGTGGCACGTGGAACGGGTCGCGGGTACGTCTGTCCGGTCGTACGCCGTTCTACCGGCCCTGCAGGTGCGCCGCCGTGGAGCGGGTCGTGCCGAGCTTTCCGTACAGGCGGCGACCGGGGCACTCGGTGGCGAAGCCGTCCCTATGACCGGAGATGACGTTCAGTCGTACCTTCTTACCTTTTCGGTAGAGATTGCCACCCCCGGACGTCAGATATGTCTTGCCACGCGGGTTCGCCCCGTACAGGCCGAGCTTCCAGGCGGTGAGCCTCGCGATCGCGCGGACGGCCCGGGCGGGCGGCTTGGAGCTGTCGTAACTGCCGAGCACGGCGATGCCCATGCTGTTCACGTTGAAGCCGAGCGTGTGGGCACCCATGACCGCCCTGGCCACGCCGCCCGCGCGGCCCTCGTAGATGTTCCCGCACTTGTCGACGAGGAAGTTGTAGCCGATGTCCCGCCAGCCGCTGCTCACCACGTGGTACCGGTAGATACTGCGGATGAGCGAAGGCACCTGCGAGCACCGGTACTTGTTGCCGGACGCGGTGTGGTGCACGAAGGCCGCCCGGACCCGCTTGGTGTAGCGGAAACCGCTCTCGCGCAGCTGTTCGTCCGCGCCCCAGCCGCGGCGCGTGATGATACGGGGGCGCGGGCCGATGTACGGCTTCGCTCCGGGCCGCGCGCCGACCAGCTGCTCCCTGGTCTCCTCGCGGGACAGCGGCGGGATCTCGGTGGCGCCCAGCGGCACCAGCTCGGTGTTGACCCCGGACGCGGCGGCCTCGGGCCCGAGCGCGCCGAGGCGCGAGGTGTCCTCGGACAGGGCACCCCCGGGCGGCGGCTCGGCACCGGGGGCGACGAGCTCCAGGCGCAGGCCCGCGGGGAGCGCCTCCCCGCTGCCGCCGGGAGCCGCCCCGTCACCGGCCTGCACCTGACCCCCGCGGAGCGCCCGGTCGCCGGTGGCGCCCGGGTGGCGCCGGTCCTCCGCGCGGACCCGTACCTCCACGCCGTCCGAGCGGCCCACCCAGAGCGGGGCCGTCGAGCCGCGCACCCGGCCGGAGGCGCGCTCGGCGCTGTCCGGGTCGGCCGCGTGCTCGCGGTGGTGCGTCTCGACGGCCTGCCAGCCGGACCACCGGGGCGTACCGGCGTCACGGGTACGGACCTGGACATCGCCGTGGAGTTCGGCGTCCGGGTCGTCCCAGACGACGCCGACCATCGAGAACGGCCGGACGGCCCGGCGCCGCAGGCCCTGGTCGGCGTCGGCGGGCCCGGCCGCGCGGTCGCTGCCGGGCGGGGCGAGCGGCGCGAGCGGGATCGACTGGGTGGTTCCGGGCACGGGCCCCTCGGCCACGGGGGCCCGGGGCGCGGCCGAGGCGGTGAGGACCAGCGGCAGGGACAGGGCCGCCGCGCACGTGACGCCGATCGAGGATGCCAGAAGTCGTCGCATGCCCCTGATCTTGGACATAATCGGACTTTCATGTCCATTTGGGGTCTGATGGCTCATCGGGCGGGTTCGGCCGAACCGGTGGTCACGCCGCTCCGCCCGCACCGCGCGCCGAGGACCGCCCGGCGTACCCTTGCGCGCGTGAACGCCACCGACCGCACCCCTGCCGACCTGCTGCGATCCGCGCTCGCCGCGGACCCCGCACGCCCCCTGGTGACCTTCTACGACGACGCCACGGGCGAACGCGTCGAACTGTCCGTGGCCACCTTCGCCAATTGGGTGGCCAAGACCGCGAACCTGCTCCAGGACGGGCTGTCCGCGGAGCCCGGCGACCGGGTCGCCCTGCTCCTGCCGGCGCACTGGCAGACCGCGGTGTGGCTGCTGGCGTGTTCGTCGGTGGGCGCCCTCGCGGACGTCGCGGGCGATCCCGCCGCGGCCGACATCGTGGTCAGCGGACCCGACACGCTGGACGCGGCCCGCGCCTGCTCCGGCGAGCGGGTCGCACTGGCGCTGCGCCCGCTCGGCGGCCGCTTCCCGCAGCCGCCCGAGGGGTTCGCCGACTACGCGGTCGAGGTGCCGGGCCAGGGCGACCGCTTCGTGCCGTACGCCCCGGTCGACCCCGAGGAGCCCGCGCTGATCGTCGCCGGGCGGAGGTTCAGCGGCGCCGAGGTGGTGGAGCGGGCCCGCGCCGAGGCACCGTCGCTCGGACTGGCGGGGCCCGGGTCCCGGCTGCTGTCGGGGCTGCCGTACGACACGTGGGAGGGCCTGAACGCCGGGCTCTACGCCCCGCTCGCCACCGGCGGGTCGGTGGTGCTCTGCCGCCACCTCGACCGGCTGGACGAGGACGCGCTGGCACGGCGGATCGAGACCGAGCGGGTGTGCGCGACGCGCTAGGCGGTGGATTCCGGGATGCGCGGCCGGTTCCCGGCCGCGCATCCGGCATGTACGGGCCACACACGGAATCCTCACGGAACGTGCGCAATTCCTCACCGCGCGCTGCACCCGTGCGCAGTTGTGCGAACACTTTCTCGATGAATCCGGAGTGCGGATCCGTCCCGCGGACCCGCAGAGAGGAAGAGGAAGGGGAACGAGAATGCGATCACGGCGGGTACCCCGGAACACGGTCGCCACGCACCCCCGCAGGTAAATCCCACGTCAACAGACGGAAGAAAAGCACCAAGAAATGGGCGGATTGCCCAGTTGTAGGGACGTGTAATTCGTCACCGGCGTCGCTTGCGGCCTAATCGGGCGGATAGTGTGAGCGATCCGGTGTGTCAGGCCTTCCGGTCGCGCACCACTTGCACGAGACCCGAGCGCCTTTTGGAGGGGAAAGGCGCCGCGTGGCCCCGACGGAGGAATCGGACAACCGTGGACGCGCAAGGCCGTGGGCGGGCGGACGACATCGATCCCGCAGACCAGTGGGTGCTCAACCCGGACACCGGCGAATACGAATTGCGACTGGCCCCTTCCGCTCCGCAATCGGCAGTGCCGAGACCGCGGAAAGCGGGCGGGCCCGACGCCGGGGCACGCTCCGGAGCACGACAGCCCGGGGGGGCACAGGCCGGCGGAACCCGTACCCGCTCCGCGACGGCCGCGCCGGACACCCGCGAGGCTCCCGACACGGTGCCGGGCCCCCGGCGCCGCCGGGGCGCACCCGCGGAGCCGCCACCGGGGCGCCGCCGCACCAAGCCGAAGAAGTCCAAGGGCAAGAAGGTCCTGGTCTGGACGGGTGGAACGCTGGCCTTCCTGCTGGTCGGCGGGAGCACCGCGGGCTACCTGTACTACCAGCACCTCAACGGCAACATCACGTCCGTCTCCGACGACGGCGCGGGCACCGGCGGCTTCAGCAAGGACCGCGCGATCAACGTCCTGGTGATCGGCACCGACAAGCGCACCGGCGAGGGCAACGACGGCTACGGCGACTCCGACAGCGTCGGACACGCGGACACCACGATCCTGCTGCACGTCTCCAAGGACCGCTCCAACGCGACCGCGATGAGCATCCCGCGGGACATGATCGTGGACATCCCGGACTGTCCGACCACCCAGGAGGACGGCACCACGGTGACCATCCCGGGCACGGCGCAGACCCGCTTCAACAACAGCCTCGGCCAGGACAACCGCACCCCGAGCTGCACGATGCGGACCATCACGGAGCTGACCGGGATCGAGGTCGACCACTTCATGGTGGCGGACTTCAACGCGGTCAAGACGCTGTCGACGGCCGTCGGCGGGGTGACGGTGTGCCTGGAGAAGGACATCGACGACAAGAAGTCCAAGCTCAAGCTGGCCGCGGGCGAACACTCGATCCAGGGCGAGGACGCCCTCGCGTTCGTGCGTACCCGGTACTCGGTGGGCTTCGGCAGCGACCTGAGCCGGATCGGTCTGCAGCAGCAGTTCCTCAGCTCGCTGATGCGCCAGGTGAAGTCGGACGACACGCTCACCAACCCGAAGAAGCTGCTCGCGCTCGCGGAGGCGGGCACCAAGGCGCTGACCGTCGACTCGAAGATCGGCGACATCCAGAAGCTGGCCGGGCTCGCGCAGGAGATCGGCAAGGTCAACACCAAGAACCTCACCTTCACGACCGTGCCGGTGTACGACAACCCCGACGACAAGAACACCGTGCTGATGACCGAGGGCAAGGCGCAGCAGCTGTTCCGGACCGTCCGCGGTGACGTCTCACTGACCGAGGTGAAGAAGAAGGAGGCCGAGGCGGCCAAGAAGAAGGAGGCCGCGAAGCTCGAGGGCGCGCGTGCCGACGCCGCCGACGTCCGGGTCGACATCTACAACGGCGGCGCCGAGAGCGGGGCCGCGCAGGAGACCCTCCTCTGGCTGCAGACCGAGCAGGGCGTCACCAAGTCCAGCCAGCTCGGCAACGCGTCCGCGGACGTGGCGAGGACGACCCTCGCGTACGACCCCGACCAGGCCGACCAGGCGCGCAAGCTGGCCGACCTCATGGGCCTGTCCGCGTCGGCGCTGAAGCCCGCCGAGGGCGCCAGCGAGACCAACTCCCAGGGCCTGCCCGCGATGGTGCTGACCCTGGGCAAGGACTTCGCGGGGGCCGGGGTCCCGCTCGACGGGTCCGCGGCGGCGGACCTGGACGTCGAGAAGAACACCGCGGACCAGCAGGTCTGCGCCGCCTGACGACCTCGCGGCCCCCTCGGAGCCTGTGGGCGGAGGTGTCCGGACCGGGCACGGTGGTACCCCCAGGGTGTACACGCGTGCCCGGTCCGTGCACGTGGCGCGCGTGTGCGCGCGGCGGGTCCCGAAACGTGTTCAACGTTCAACGGGGCAGGAGTACATCCCAGTCGGGGTCTCGGCCGTCCAACAGGGAGCGGGGGCGCTCCCGTTCGGCAGGCAGGGTGGGAAGGGCAGCTAGATGGTGCGCAGCGGGGTACGGGGGGACCGGAGACGGCCGGGGGTACTGGAGGCGGACGAGCCGGGACGGCACGACGACCGGGACCGCCAGGGCAGCCAGGACGACGAGGACGGCGCATCCGGCCCGGACACGCGGGACGCCACGGACACGCGGGACGCCACGGACACGGACGCAGGCGCAGGGACAAAGGCAGAAGCAGAAGAAGGAACAGAAGAAGAGACAGAGACAGCGCCAGAGACGAAGACGGGAACCGGGACAAAGAGGAAGGACGACTCCGGCACGGCGGACGACGCACCGGCTCCCGCTGCGCGGAAGGCGTCCGGCACGTCCGGCGGGGGCGGAGAGGGCGACGACGCACCCGACGGAGGCAACGGCCGTCCCCGTCGCAGACGTCGCTTCCTGCGCTGGTCCGCGATGGTTCTGGCGGTCCTGGTACTCGGCACCGCGGGTGCCGGATACCTCTACTACCAGCACCTCAACGGCAACATCCGCAAGGACGACCTGAACCTCGGCGAGCACGAGATCGCCAGGGCGACGCCGAACGCGGCCGGCCAGACCCCGCTGAACATCCTGATCATCGGCTCGGACGCGCGGGACAGCGAGGAGAACCAGAAGCTCGGCGGGGCGCGGGAGACCTTCGGCGGCACCCCCCTCGCGGACGTGCAGATGCTGCTGCACCTGTCCGCGGACCGCACCAACATGTCGGTGATCAGCATGCCCCGCGACACCCTCGTCGAGATCCCCAAGTGCACGGACCCCGACGACGGGCAGGTCTACCCGGCCTCCGACGGCCGCGTGATGACCAATCAGTCGCTCGGCCGCGGCGGGCCCGGCTGCACGGTCGCCACCTGGCAGGAGCTGACCGGCATCCGCATCGACCACTTCATGATGGTCGACTTCGCGGGCGTGGTGTCGATGGCCGACGCGATCGGCGGGGTGCCGGTGTGCGTGGACGCCAACATCCACTCCAAGGACGGCCAGGGCCACGGCTCGGGGCTGAAGCTGGAGAAGGGCACCACGTACGTCCAGGGCGAGCAGGCCCTGCAGTGGCTGCGGACGCGGTACGGCTTCGCGGACGGCAGCGACATAGCCCGCGCCAAGGCGCAGCACCAGTACATGAACGCGATGGTGCGCGAACTGCGCAGGAACGCCACCGTCACCAACCCGAACGCGCTGCGCAGACTGGCCGAGCAGGCGACCCGGGCGCTCACCGTCGACCGGGGGCTCGGCACCGTGAAGGCGCTCTACGACCTCAGCACCGAGCTGCGGAAGGTCGAGCCGGCGCGGATCACGATGACGACGATGCCCTACACCTACCTGGGCGCGCGGGTCGTCCCCAAGGAGGGCGACGCCGAGCAGCTGTTCCGGCTGGTGCGGGAGGACATCGCACTGGACGGCAAGGACGAGAAGGAGGAGGGGACGGACGGGGCGCGGGAGGCGGCGGAGAGGCTCTCCGAGGACCCGGCCGCTCCGAACGACCGGATCGGTGTGCTGGTGCGCGACGGCTCCGGCACCCCGGCGTCGGACCAGGCCGGCGGGCGGGCCGCCGTGGTGAGCGAAGCGCTGGTCGAGGAGGGCTTCACCCAGGCCACGGCCGACCGGTCGACCGTGGCGTCCGAGGCGAGGACCGTGGTGCGCTTCCCCAGCGCCGAACTGGAGGGTGACGCCCGGGCGGTCGCCCGGGCGCTCGGCATCCCGTCGAGCGCGGTGGAGCGGTCCACTGACGTCAGCGGGGTGACGCTGGTGGTGGGCGCCGACTGGCGCGAGGGGACGGCGTACGAGGTGCGGGAGAAGGACGACACCACGCCGGAGTCCGCGGACGCGCTGAACGGCGCGGACGACGGCGCCTGCATGGAGGTGGACCCGAACTTCTCGTGGTGACCGGCGGCCGTACGGGCGCCACCGCTCGGCTCAGTTCCCCGAGACCGTCACCTTCTCGTCGTTCTTGAGCTGCTCCACCAGCTGCTTCACCTTCTCGGTGTCCCACTGGAGGTTGCCGTTCGCGGTGTTGCCCGAGATCGGCATGTTCATCGAGGTGCCCTCGCCGCCGGTGACGCCCTTCATGGCCCAGAACATGCTCGCCAGGTCGAACGGGGACATGTCCTTGTCCACGATCAGGGTGTCGAGGCCCGCGCCCAGCGTCGGGTACAGCTTGAAGGGGTTCAGCACCGTGCCGGGGGTGGCCGCCTGGTTGGCCAGGGCCGCGAGGAACTTCTGCTGGTTCTTCGTACGGTCCAGGTCGCTGCCCGCGAGGGCGTACCGGGTGCGGACGAAGGCGAGGGCCTGCTCGCCGTTGAGCGTCTGCGTGCCCTCTTCGAAGTCGGCGCCGGACTTCTTGTCCTTCATGCCGCCCTCGGGGATGTCGAGCTCCACGCCGCCGACCGCGTCCACGATGTTCGCGAAGCCGGCGAAGCCGATCTCGACGTAGTGGTCGATGTGCAGGCCCGTGTTGGCCTCGACGGTGCGGACCAGCAGTTCGGGGCCGTCCTCCGCGTACGCCGCGTTCAGCTTCACCTGGCGGCCGGTGCCCTCGTAGCGCTTGCCGGACTCGGAGCCCACGAACGACGGGATGGTGACGTTGGAGTCGCGGGGCAGCGAGACGAGGGTCGGGCCCTCGGAGCCGGTGTGCAGGATCATCATCGAGTCCGTGCGCTTGCCCTCGGCGGACCCGGTGCGCAGTCTCTTCTTGTCCTCGTCGGACATGCCCGCGCGGCTGTCGGAGCCGACGATCAGGTAGTTCGTGCCCTCGCCGGCCTCCGGCCGGTCGATCACCTTGGACAGGTCGACCTCGTCGTTGAGCTTGGAGTTCGCCCAGAAGTACGTGCCGACGACCGTGACGAGCCCCACGGTCACCAGCGTGATCGCCGTCAGCTTGACGCGGCGGCGCCAGTCGGGCGCGGGACGGCCGCCGCCACCGCCGGGACCGTACCCGCCGGGGCCGCCGGGTGCTCCGGGGCCGCCCGGCGAGCCGTACACCTGACCGGTGTTGTAGCCGCTGTCGTACGGCTGCTGCGGGGCGCCGTACCCCTGGTCGTACCCCTGCTGCGGCGGCACCTGGCCCCGAGGGGGAGCCCCCGCCGGGTCGCGCCGTACCTGTCGCATCACGCGCGCGCCCTCGGGCTGTGCGTTCGCGCTGCCGCGCCCGTACCCGCCGCCGCGGTTGCTGCCGTTCCGTCCCTCGGGCCACTCGTTCATGCGGAACAGTGTGCAGGGCGCCGCTGTGTCCCGTACACGGGTCGCGGTCATTCCGGAGCGTGGCTGTTGCGAAGCTGATGCACAGCCTGGCCCCGCAGCTCCCGGGCATAAAGTGGACCGTATGACAGACCAGGCCCCAGCTCCGGAATCCGATATTCCGGGCAATCCGACCTCCGCGTCCCGTACCACCCTCAGCCACATCATGAGCCACCACGACACCAACCTCCTGGGGACGGTGCACGGCGGTGTGATCATGAAACTCGTCGACGACGCGGCCGCCGCGGTGGCCGGCCGGCACTCCGGCGGGCCTGCCGTCACCGCCTCCATGGACGAGATGGCCTTCCTGGAGCCCGTCCGGGTGGGTGACCTGGTGCATGTGAAGGCGCAGGTGAACTGGACCGGGCGGACGTCGATGGAGGTGGGCGTGCGCGTCCTGGCCGAGCGCTGGAACGAGTCGACGCCGCCCCAGCAGGTCGGTTCGGCCTACCTCGTCTTCGCCGCGGTGGACGCCGACGGCAAGCCACGCCGGGTGCCCCCGGTGATACCCGAGACCGACCGGGACCGGCGGCGCCACCAGGAGGCCCAGATCCGCCGCACCCACCGGCTGGCCCGACGACGCGCGATCATGGAGCTGCGCGAGCAGCGGGCCGCCGAGGGGTACGCGGACTGAGAGCCCGTGCGCTTGCGGAGACCGGCCGCGCGGCCCCGCCTACTGGCAGGCCACCTCGTCGCCCCGCACCACCCCGGGCTCCGGAGGCGATCCCGCGGCCCGTACCTCGCGCACCTTCCGCGCTCGCTCGAAGTCCCCGCCGGTGATCACCTTCAGCGTCGGGCCCTGGTTCGGCACGGCCCGCAGCTCGCTGCCCGGCAGGGCCGCCGCCAGCGACCGGGCCGACCGGTCCCAGCGCGGGTCGTACGCGACGACCGTGCGCGCCACCTTCCGCTCCACCGAGTTGACGGGCGACCGCGTCGTACGGAACCCGGTGGCCGCGAGCGCGGCGTCGATCCGCCGGCCGAGCCCGCTGACGGTGGTGCCGTTCTCCACCTGGACCCGGATGTGCTGCGGGGCCACCGCGACCCGCACCGGCCCGCCCCCGCGGCGCACCCTGTGCGGGGCGAGCGGCCGGTCGGCGCGCAGGGCCGCGAAGAGACCGGCCGACCTCCTCCCGTCCCACTTCAGCGTCGAGCCGATGCCCTTCACCGCGTAGCCCATCTGCCCGATGGGGACCGTGGTGAACTCGGAGGAGGCCGGCGAGAAGGTACGCATCGCCCGCCCCAGGCCCAGCAGTTCGTCCGTGCCGAACTGCTTGTCCGCGCGCACCGACCCCAGCACCGCCTGGATGACGTCCCTGAACCTCATCGGGTTCAGCAGCACCCCGGAGGACGTGGCCTGGGCGATCAGCGAGGCCATGAACCGCTGCTGGCGCCGCATCCGGCCCAGGTCGGAGGAGCCGTCCGCCTGCCGCGAGCGCACGTACTGCAACGCCTGCCCGCCGTCCAGCCGGTGCGCGCCCGCGGCCAGGTCGAGGCCGGTGACCGGGTCCCTCAGGGGCCGCGCGGTACAGATCTCCACACCCCCGAGCACGTCCACGGTCCGCATGAAGCTGATGAAGTCGATCTCCAGATAGTGGTCGATCTTGACCTTGGTCATGTGCTCGACCGTGCGCACGGTCAGCTCGGGACCGCCCTCCGCGTACGCGGCGTTCAGCTTCACCGGGTGCGCGCGGTGCCGCCGGCCGGTGGTGCCGTCGGTGTGCGGGGGCACCTCCGCGTAGGAGTCGCGCGGCAGGCTCACGACGCTGGCGCGCTCCCGGTCCGCCGAGATGTGCACGATCATCATCGTGTCCGTGCAGCGGCAGGGCGCGCCGCCGAGCCGGTACTTCTCCCGCTCCGCGGCGCCGACCCTGTCACGGCCGTCCGTGCCGACGACCAGGACGTTCATGCCGTGGCCGGCCTCGGGACGGTTCTTCATGTCGCGGAAGGGGTCGACCCGGGCGATGTCGTTGTCGAGACCGGTGAGCACCGCGTGCCCGATGCCCGCGGAGGCGAGCACCACCACCGACAGCGCGGTCACCGTCCGCATGGCCCAGCCGGTCCGGCGCCGTCCGGGCGACCGCCGGACGCCGTCGGCGCCCTTGCGGCGGGGCGCGTCATGGGGAGGCCGCGGGCGGACGGGACGGCGGGGCGGTGCGGGCACGGGGGGACACCTCCGCGGGGACGGGGCCGTGGGATCCGTGAGCACCGTAGGCCCATAGGATCTGCGGCTGATGTTCCCGGCCGGGCGGCGCGCGCCCGTGTCCCCCGTTCGCGGTAACGTGAGCGTCCTATGAACGCCATGCCCGACGTGCAGCTTCCCGCCGTGTCCGTCATCATGCCCGTCCTCAACGAGGAACGGCACCTGCGCGGCGCCGTCCGAGCGATCCTCGCCCAGAGTTACGCCGGCGAGATGGAGGTCGTGATCGCCCTCGGTCCCTCCACGGACCGTACGGACGAGATCGCCGCCGAACTGGTCCGCGAAGACCCGCGCGTGCACACGGTGCCGAACCCGACCGGCCGCACCCCCGCCGCGCTGAACGCCGCGATCAAGGCGTCCCGCCACCCCGTCGTCGTCCGCGTCGACGGCCACGGCATCCTCTCGCCGGACTACATCTCCACGGCCGTACGGCTGCTGGCGGAGACCGGCGCGCAGAACGTGGGCGGCATCATGCACGCCGAGGGTGAGAACGACTGGGAGCACGCGGTCGCCGCCGCCATGACCTCGAAGATCGGCGTGGGCAACGCGGCCTTCCACACGGGCGGTGCGGCGGGCGAGGCCGAGACGGTGTACCTGGGCGTGTTCCGGCGCGAGGCCCTGGAGCAACAGGGCGGCTACAACGAGGAGTTCATCCGCGCCCAGGACTGGGAGCTGAACTTCCGCATCCGCGAGGCGGGCGGCCTCATCTGGTTCTCGCCCGAGCTGCGCGTGTCGTACCGCCCGCGGCCGAGCGTGAAGGCACTGGCCAAGCAGTACAAGGACTACGGCCGCTGGCGCCACGTGGTCGCCCGCTACCACTCCGGCTCCATCAACCTGCGCTACCTCGCCCCGCCGACCGCGGTGTGCGCGATCGCGGCGGGCGTCGTGGTGGGCGCGGTCCTCACCCCCTGGGGCTTCGTCGTCCCCGGCGGCTACCTCGCGGCGATCGCGGCGGGCTCGCTCCCCGCGGGCAGGGGCCTCCCCCTCAAGGCCCGCCTCCAGATCCCCGTCGCCCTCGCCACCATGCACATGTCCTGGGGTTTCGGCTTCCTGACCAGCCCGAAGTCGCTGGCGAAGAGGGTCATCGCGTCGCGGCGGCCGACGGTGCAGACCCCGGCCTGAGCGTCACGCGCGTGGGGGCCCCTTCCGAGAGCGGAAGGGGCCCCCACGCGTACCGGCGTCCTTACGGCAGGTTCCGCGCCATCACGATGCGCTGGACCTGGTTCGTGCCCTCGTAGATCTGTGTGATCTTCGCATCGCGCATCATCCGCTCCACCGGATAGTCCCGCGTGTAGCCGTACCCCCCGAGGAGCTGCACCGCGTCCGTGGTGACCTCCATCGCGACGTCCGAGGCGAAGCACTTGGCGGCGGCGCCCTGGTAGGTGAGGTCGGCGTCGCCGCGTTCGGAGGCGGCGGCGGCCTGGTAGGTCAGGGCGCGGGCCGCGGAGGTCTTCATCGCCATGTCGGCGAGCATGAACTGGATGCCCTGGAAGTCGGCGATCGGCTTGCCGAACTGCTTGCGCTCCTTGACGTAGCCCTTGGCGTAGTCGAGGGCGCCCTGGGCGATGCCGAGGGCCTGCGCGGCGATCGTGATGCGGGTGTGGTCGAGGGTCTTCATGGCCGTCGCGAAGCCCGTGCCCTCGTCACCGATCATGCGGTCGGCCGGGATGCGGACGTTGTCGAGGTAGACCTCGCGGGTCGGGGAGCCCTTGATGCCGAGCTTCTTCTCGGGGGCGCCGAAGGACACGCCCTCGTCGCCCTTCTCGACGACGAAGGCGCTGATGCCCTTGGAGCGCTTGTCGGGGTCCGTCACGGCCATGACCGTGTAGTACTCGCTGACGCCCGCGTTGGTGATCCAGCGCTTCACGCCGTTGAGGACGTAGTGGTCGCCGTCGCGGACCGCCTTCGTCTTCATGCCGGCCGCGTCGGAGCCCGCGTCCGGCTCGGAGAGGCAGTACGAGAACATCGCGTCGCCCTTGGCGAGCGGGCCCAGGTACCGCTTCTTCAGCTCCTCGGAGCCGGAGAGGAGCACCGGGAGGGAGCCCAGTTTGTTCACCGCGGGGATGAGGGAGGAGGAGGCGCAGGCGCGCGCGACCTCCTCGATCACGATCACGGTGGCGAGCGCGTCCGCGCCGGCGCCGCCGTACTCCTCGGGCACGTGGACCGCGTGCAGGTCGTTCGCGACCAGTGCGTCCAGCGCCTCCTGCGGGAAGCGGGCCTCCTCGTCGACGGCCGCCGCGTACGGCGCGATCTTCGCCTCGGCGAGGGAACGGATCGCGTCGCGGAGCATGTCGTGCTCCTCGGACGGGCGGTACAGGTCGAAATCAGCCGATCCGGCCAAGGTCTCTCACACTCCCAGGACGCTGTGACACTGACGCGAGCCAAAGCTAACTACCGTTAAGTAACCCGCATCCTAGAGGGCCACCCGGACGACAGGTACGTGACTTTGGTGACAGGGTGGAATCTGCCCCATGAGGGACGTGGGCACGCCCCGGTTATGCTCAGGCACCGCACGTGCAAGCCGTTTCTCCCAGGAGCACCCCATGGCCCTCAGGATCACTGTGATCGGTACCGGCTACCTCGGCGCCACGCACGCCGCGGCCATGGCCGACCTCGGTTTCGAGGTGCTCGGGCTCGACGTCGTGCCGGAGAAGATCGAGATGCTCCGGCGGGGCGAGGTCCCCATGTACGAACCGGGCCTCGAGGAGCTGCTGCGCAAGCACGTGGCCGGGATCGAGGGGTCCACCGGACGGCTGCGGTTCACCACCGACTACGCCGAGGTGGCGGAGTTCGGCGACGTCCACTTCGTCTGCGTCAACACCCCGCAGCGGCGCGGCGAGTACGCCTGCGACATGAGCTACGTGGACGCCGCGATCAGCGCCCTCGCGCCCCGCCTGACCCGTCCCGCCCTGGTCGTCGGCAAGTCCACGGTGCCCGTCGGCTCGGCGGAGCGGCTGGCCGCCTACCTCGCCGAGCACGCGCCCGCGGGGGCCGACGCCGAGCTGGCCTGGAACCCGGAGTTCCTGCGCGAGGGCTTCGCCGTCCAGGACACGCTGCACCCGGACCGGATCGTGGTCGGCGTGCGGAGCGAGGGCGCGGAGAAGCTGCTGCGCGAGGTGTACGCGACGCCGGTCGGCGAGGGCTCGCCGTTCGTGGTGACCGACTTCCCCACCGCCGAACTGGTGAAGACCGCGGCGAACTCGTTCCTCGCCACGAAGATCTCCTTCATCAACGCCATGGCGGAGGTGTGCGAGGCCGCGGGCGGCGACGTCGCCAAACTGGCGGAGGCGATCGGGTACGACGACCGGATCGGCGCCAAGTTCCTGCGGGCCGGCATCGGCTTCGGCGGCGGCTGCCTGCCCAAGGACATCCGGGCGTTCATGGCGCGCGCCGGCGAGCTGGGCGCCGACCAGGCGCTGACCTTTCTGCGGGAGATCGACTCCATCAACATGCGCCAGCGCGGCCAGATGGTCGAACTGGCCCGGCGGGCGCTCGGCGGCGGATCGTTCCTGGGCAAGCGGGTGGCGGTGCTCGGCGCCACCTTCAAGCCCGACTCCGACGACGTACGGGACTCGCCGGCGCTCAACGTGGCCGGGCAGATCCACCTCCAGGGCGGCCAGGTCACCGTGTACGACCCGAAGGGCATGGAGAACGCCCGGCGGCTCTTCCCGACGCTCGGGTACGCCGAGTCCGCGCTGGAGGCGGTACGGGGCGCCGACATCGTGCTGCACCTGACGGAGTGGCAGGAGTTCCGCGCGCTGGATCCGGAGGAGCTGGGCGAGGTGGCGGAGCAGCGCCTGGTCCTCGACGGCCGCAACGCCCTCGACCCGGAGCTGTGGCGCCGCGCTGGGTGGACGTACCGGGCGATGGGGCGGCCGACGGCCTGAGGGCCCGTGCACCGGATCCGAGGCGGACGACGGCGCCGGTTCGGCCGAGGCTCAGTCGGCCGAACCGGCGCCGTCCTGCATTCTGCCCCACGCGGACCGTCGCGGAGGCCCGTTCGTCCTCTTCGCCCCGCTACCTGGCCCGGTACCGGCGCATCTTCGCGCGGGCCCCGCACACCTGCATAGAGCACCAGCGGCCGCGTCCGGCCGGGGAGCGGTCGTAGTACGCCCAGAGGCAGTCCGCGGCCTCGCAGGCCTTGAGCCGCAGCCAGGTGCCGGCGACGAGCGCCTCGGCGACGGCCGCGGCGACCCGGGAGGGCAGGGGCTGTCCGTCGGCGGGGGCGAGGGCCGCCGTGCCGTCCGCCTCGCCGACCGTGACCAGCAGCGGCGCCCCGGCCAGCAGCTCGCCCAGCGGGGTCACCGCGCGGTGCGGCGGGTGGCCGGCGTGGGCGAGCAGGACCGCGCGCAGCGACTCGCGCAGTTCGCGGGCGCCCGCCAGGTCGTCCGCCGTCAGCCCGAAGCGCGCCCGCCCCTCCGCCGTGTCGAGCGAGTCGGCACCCGTCTCGATGTCCAGCGTGTTCACCAGGGACTGGACCAGGGCCAGTCCTCCCGGCGCGGGCGCTCGCTCACTCATGCTTGCGACGTTACCCCTTCTACGGGAGCATGCAGTAACCGTTACTGGTTACCCGTGCCTTCAGGTAACCGTTCGCAGACGTCGAGGAGGATGTCATGGCTGTCGCCGAACTGGGTGTGGTCGTCCTGGACTGTCCCGACCCCATCGCGCTGAGCCGGTTCTACCGGGCGGTGCTGGGCGGAACGATCGAGAGGGACGACGAGGGCACCGACTGGGTCGACCTGGAGCTGCCCGGCGGGCAGGCGCTGGCGTTCCAGTCGGCGCCGGGGTATGTACCGCCCGAGTGGCCGGACGCCGACCGCTCCCAGCAGTTCCACCTGGACCTGAACGTCCCGGACCTCGACGCGGCCGAGGAGGCCGTGCTGCGGCTCGGGGCGAAGCCGCTGGACACCGAGGACCGCTCACGGAGCTTCCGGGTTTACGCCGACCCCGCTGGGCACCCGTTCTGCCTCTGTGCCTGCTGAGCCGGGAGGTTCCATGACAGCCGTGGCACGTCTCCGCAATGTCGTCGTCGACTGCCCCGATCCCCGCGCACTGGCCGACTTCTACGCACGGGTCGGCGGCGGCACGCCCCGGGCGGAGGACGACGACTGGGTCGTCCTGCGGGTTCCCGACGGGCCACGGCTCGCCTTCCAGCGCTCCCCCGGGTACACACCGCCGCAGTGGCCCCGGGCGGACCTCAACTCCCAGCAGTTCCACCTGGACTTCGACGCCGGGAGCACCTGGGAGGAGATGGACGCGGCGCACGCGAAGGTGCTGGCGCTGGGGGCCAGGGCGCTGGACCTGGAGGACGACGTCAAGAAGGACTTCCGGGTCTACGCCGATCCCGCGGGGCACCCGTTCTGCCTGTGCCGGATCGAGTCGGCGTAGCCGGTCCGGCGCCGCGCGGGGGTACCCGGAGCCCGGGTACCCCCGCGGCGGGTCAGCCGTCCAGCTGCTCGATGGTGGCGTTCGACGGGGTCGTACGGGACCGCAGGTCCCGCGCCACCTCCTCGGCGGCGCCCAGCACCCGTACCGCGTTCCGCCAGGTCAGCTTGGCGAGGTCGGTGTCCGACCAGCCGCGGTCCAGCAGTTCGGCGATCAGGTTCGGGTAGCCGGAGACATCGCCGAGGCCGTCCGGGAGGAAGGCCGTGCCGTCGTAGTCGCCGCCGATGCCGAGGTGGTCGACACCGGCGACCTCGCGCATGTGGTCGAGGTGGTCGGCGACGGTGGAGACCGTGGCGACGGGGCGCGGGTGGGTCTCCTCGAAGGCCTGGTGGACCTTCATGGCCGCGGCGGTGGTGTCGAGGTGGTGGAAGCCGTGGGCGCGCATGTTGTCGTCGGCGTCCTTGGTCCAGTCCACCGCCGCCTGGAGGACGAACTTCGGCACGAACGTCACCATGGCCACGCCCCCGTTGGCGGGCAGCCGCTCCAGCACGTCGTCCGGGATGTTGCGCGGATGGTCGCACACGGCGCGCGCGGAGGAGTGCGAGAAGATGACCGGCGCGACGGACGCGTCGAGCGCGTCGCGCATGGTGGTGGCGGCCACGTGGGAGAGGTCGACCAGCATGCCGAGCCGGTTCATCTCCTTGACGACCTCGCGGCCGAAGGCCGACAGGCCGCCCACGCCCGGCTCGTCGGTCGCCGAGTCCGCCCACGCGTTGTTGTCGTTGTGGGTGAGCGTCATGTAGCGCACGCCCAGCTCGTACAGCTGCCGCAGGGTGGCGAGAGAGTTGTCGATGGAGTGGCCGCCCTCGGCGCCCATCAGGGAGGCGATACGGCCCTCGGCGCGTGCGGCCTCCATGTCGGCGGCGGTCAGCGCGGCCCGCAGCTCCCCGGGGTGGAGGTCGATCAGCTGCCGTACGCAGTCGATCTGTTCGAGGGTCGAGGTGACCGCGCCCGGCAGGTCCGAGCGGACGTACACGGACCAGTACTGCGCGCCGACGCCGCCCGCGCGCAGCCGCGCCAGGTCGGTGTGGAGGTGGGCGCTCTGGTCGGTGGCGATGTCGCGGGCGGCCAGGTCGTAGCGGACCTGCTCGCGCAGGGCCCAGGGCAGGTCGTTGTGGCCGTCGACGACGGGGAAGTCCGCGAGCAGCTTCCGGGCGCGGTCGAGCGAGGCCGGGGAGGGAGCTTCGGAGGAGGTGGTCACGTGCGCGTCATTTCCCCTGTCCGAAGCCGAAGCCGCCGCCGGCGTTCTCCACCTTGGCGCGCAGCCGCTTGCCCTTCTCGGTGGCCTGGTCGTTCAGCTCCTGCTGGAACTCGCGCATCCGGGCGAGGAGGTCCTCGTCGTGGGCGGCGAGCATCCGGGCGGCCAGCAGGCCGGCGTTGCGGGCGCCGCCGACGGAGACCGTGGCGACGGGGACCCCGGCCGGCATCTGCACGATCGACAGCAGCGAGTCCATGCCGTCCAGGTACTTCAGCGGGACGGGCACGCCGATGACGGGCAGCGGGGTCACGGAGGCGAGCATGCCGGGCAGGTGGGCGGCGCCGCCCGCCCCCGCGATGATCGCCTTGAGACCGCGTCCGGCGGCCTCCTCGCCGTACGCGATCATCTCGCGCGGCATGCGGTGCGCGGAGACGACGCCGACCTCGTACGCGATCCCGAACTCGTCGAGGGCCTGCGCGGCCGCCTCCATGACGGGCCAGTCGGAGTCCGATCCCATGACGATGCCGACGACGGGGGTTGAGCTCATTCGGTGATGGTCCCTCTCAGGTAGTCGGCCGCGTGACGGGCGCGCTCCAGCACGTCGTCCAGGTCGTCGCCGTAGGTGTTCACGTGACCGACCTTGCGGCCGGGCTTCACGTCCTTGCCGTACATGTGGATCTTGAGCTGGGGGTCGCGGGCCATGCAGTGCAGGTACGCGGAGTACATGTCCGGGTAGTCGCCGCCCAGGACGTTGGCCATGACCGTCCACTTCGCGCGCGGGCGCGGGTCGCCGAGCGGGAGGTCCAGCACGGCGCGGACGTGGTTGGCGAACTGGGACGTGATCGCGCCGTCCATGGTCCAGTGGCCGGAGTTGTGGGGGCGCATGGCCAGCTCGTTGACGAGGAGGCGCCCGTCGCGGGTCTCGAAGAGCTCCACGGCGAGGTGACCGATCACGCCCAGCTCCTTGGCGATGCCCAGGGCCATCTCCTCGGCGGCGAGGGCGAGCTCCGGGTCGAGGTCCGGCGCCGGGGCGATCACCGTGTCGCACACGCCGTCCACCTGGCGGGACTCCACGACCGGGTACGCGACCGCCTGCCCGTGCGGCGAGCGCACCACGTTGGCGGCGAGTTCGCGGACGAAGTCGACCTTCTCCTCGGCGAGGACGGGGACGCCCGCGCGGAACGGCTCGGCGGCCTCCGCGACGGACCGTACGACCCACACGCCCTTGCCGTCGTAGCCACCGCGCACGGTCTTCAGGACGACGGGGAATCCTCCCCCGCCACCGCCCCCCGGCGGGTCGCCCTCCGCCGCGAACGCGGCCACGTCCTCGGGATCGGTCACGATGCGGTGGCGTGGACACGGCACGCCGATCGCTTCCAGCCGCGTGCGCATCACGCCCTTGTCCTGGGCGTGCCGCAGCGCGTCCGGCCCGGGGCGGACGGGCACGCCGTCCGCCTCCAGGGCACGCAGATGCTCACCGGGCACATGCTCGTGATCAAAAGTGATCACGTCACAGCCCTGGGCGAACGCGCGCAGCGTCTCCAGGTCGCGGTAGTCGCCGATGACGACATCGCTCACGACCTGCGCCGCGGAATCCTGGGGGGTGTCACTGAGAAGCCTGAACCTGATGCCCAACGGGATGCCCGCCTCGTGTGTCATACGAGCGAGCTGGCCACCGCCGACCATACCGACTACCGGGAACGTCACACCCCCAGGGTATCGGCCATCGGGAGGGGCTCCCGGACGGCCGGTTCGCACACCTTCGACAGCGCCTGTGACCCCGTACACAGGATTCTCGCGGGGCCGCTGGTTAGCATGACGGGGTCGACGGGCCGTTGACGGATCGACGACGGACCGGCGACCGTGACTCCGAACACCGAACCGACGCGTTCGGATCCCGACCGACGCGTTCGGTTTCCCACCGACGCACGGGTTCCGACCGACGCACGCGGATTCCGACCGAAGCAATCGACCGACGGGGGCCGGCACACGATGGGCAGTACCACCTCGGAGCCTCCGACGAGAGCGGCTCGCGGTGCCGTGCGCCTGCGGATCGAGCGGATCGCGCGCGAGGTGGCCAAGTTCGGCGCGGTCGGCGGGGCGGGGCTGCTCGTCAATCTCGCCGTCTTCAACCTGGTGCGGCACACCACCGACCTCCAGGTGGTGCGCGCCAGCGTGATAGCGACGGTCGTCGCCATCGTGTTCAACTACGTCGGCTTCCGCTACTTCACCTACCGCGACCGTGACAAGAGCGGCCGGACCAAGGAGCTGACGCTCTTCCTGCTGTTCAGTGCGGTCGGCCTGGTCATCGAGAACGGCGTGCTGTACGCGGCGACCTACGGGTTCGGCTGGGACGGACCGCTGCAGAGCAACGTCTTCAAGTTCCTCGGCATCGGCATCGCGACCCTGTTCCGTTTCTGGTCGTACCGCACCTGGGTCTTCCGCACGCTTCCGGCCAGGGAGGCGGTGGCGAGCGCCGAATCGTTCCTGGAAACGGGCGCTCCCCCGTCGCCCGCGCTCTCGACGGGTACGGCGGCGGGTACGACGGCCCCTCGCGGGCGCACCCGCAGGGGCTGAGCGCCCGCCGGGCTCACCGGACCGTGTGCTGCTCCCCGGCGGTGCCCTGTGACGGCTTCACCGGCGTACGGGACAGGAAGAGGCCGAACACCGGCGGCTGCAGCTGGAGCATCTCCAGGCGCCCTCCGTCGGCCTCGGCGAGGTCGCGGGCGACCGCCAGCCCGATGCCCGTGGAGTTGTGGCCGCTGATGGCGCGTTCGAAGATCCGCGCGCCCAGCTCGGGAGGGATGCCGGACCCTTCGTCGGTGACCTCGATGACCGCCTGGTTGCCGGTGACACGGGTGCGCAGCGCCACGGTGCCGCCGCCGTGCATGAGGGAGTTCTCGATGAGCGCGGCCAGCACCTGGGCGACCGCGCCCGGGGTGCCGACGGCCCGCAGGTGCCGCTTGCCGGAACTGACGATCGCGCGGCCCGCGCTGCGGTAGGCCGGGCGCCACTCCGCCAGCTGCTGGTTGATCACCTCGTCGAGGTCGAAGGAGACGGCCGAGCCGGTGCGCGGATCGCGCGAGTTGGTCAGCAGCCGCTCCACCACGTCGGTCAGCCGCTCCACCTGGCTCAGCGCGATGGCGGCCTCCTCCTTCACCGTGTCCGGGTCGTCGGTGAGGGTGATCTCCTCCAGCCGCATGGAGAGCGCGGTCAGCGGCGTGCGGAGCTGGTGGGAGGCGTCGGCGGCCAGGCGCCGCTCGGCGGTGAGCATCCGGGCGATGCGCTCGGCGGAGGAGTCGAGGACGTCGGCGACCCGGTCCAGCTCGGGGACGCCGTACCGCCGGTGGCGCGGCCGCGGATCACCCGAGCCGAGGCGCTCCGCGGTCTCCGCGAGGTCGGTGAGCGGGGAGGCGAGGCGGTTGGCCTGCCGTACGGCGAGCAGGACGGCGGCGATGACCGCGAGCAGGGCGACCGCGGCGATGATCAGCAGAGTGCGGCCGACCTCCCGGGTCACGGACGAGCGCGGTTCCTCGATCGTGACCGTCTCGCCCTCCTCGCCCCGGGCCGCGGAGTGGATGACGTCGCCGGTGGGGCGCTCACCGATCTCGATCGGTGCCCGGCCCGGGATCTCGATGCGCGCGTACCGGTCCTCGTCCACCTGCTCCCGCAGCACGCCCGCGCTGATCCGCTCGTCGCCGAGGATGCGGCTGTCCACGATGCTGGCCAGGCGCACCGCCTCGGAGTCGACGCGCTCCTGGGCGGTGCTGCTGATGGTCCGGGTCTCGACGATGACGAGGGAGACGCCGAAGACGGCGATCACGACGAGGACCACGGCAAGCGTGGACTGGATGAGACGGCGACGCACGGGGCCCTCCGGACGAGTGGCTTACGAGACCCAGTGTGCCCGCACCACCCCGCTCCCCGGAGCCGGGCACACCCCGACAGGGGCGCGGGGACCTGCGCGACCAGCCCCGCACGCGCCCCCTCCCGGAACTCGGAAGGAATCAGCTCTTCTCGAAGCGGAAGCCGACTCCCCGCACCGTGGCGATGTAGCGCGGGTTCGCCGCGTCGTCCCCGAGCTTCTTGCGCAGCCACGAGATGTGCATGTCGAGCGTCTTGGTGGAGGACCACCACGTGGTGTCCCAGACCTCGCGCATCAGCTGGTCCCGGGTGACGACCCGTCCGGCGTCCCGCACGAGCACCCGCAGCAGGTCGAACTCCTTCGCCGTGAGCTGCAGCTCCTCGTCGCCCATCCAGGCCCGGTGCGACTCGACGTCGATCCGCACACCGTGCGTGGCCGGCGGCTGCTGGGGCTCGGCGGCACCGCGCCGCAGCAGGGCCCGGACCCGGGCGAGCAGCTCGGCCAGCCGGAACGGCTTGGTGACGTAGTCGTCGGCGCCCGCGTCGAGGCCGACGACGGTGTCCACCTCGTCGGCGCGGGCGGTGAGGATGAGGATCGGGACGGTGTGCCCCTCGGCGCGGAGCCGGCGCGCCACCTCCAGGCCGTCCATGCCGGGGAGCCCCAGGTCCAGGACGACCAGGTCGACGCCGCCCTGCAGCCCGGCGTCCAGCGCGGTCGGGCCGTCCTCGCGGACCTCGACCTCGTAGCCCTCCCGGCGCAGCGCGCGGGCCAGCGGCTCCGAGATGGACGCGTCGTCCTCGGCGAGCAGTACTCGGGTCATGGAGTGATGGTAGTCCGCCTGCGACAACACCAGGAGGGTGATCGACGAGCGCGATGCGCCGCTTCGGCAGCACGTCCCCCTCCCACGCGCGCGGGGCGGTGGACACGCTCCCACGCGCGCGTGCTCACGGCGGATTCACGCCGACTGCGACTTTCGGCCATTCCGGCATGATGGCCCGGCATGACGGTCAGTTACGTACACCTAGGGTTCCTGAGAGAGCACCCTGGGTACAACCTTCGAAACAGCGATCTTCGCTGGACTCAAACCTGTGATCCATCTCTCAAGCCCTTCCGTACCCGTCGGCAATGTGACGTATGGTGATTGAACGCCTGTAGCACCGCGGGGACCTTTGGCGCTTTCTTGACGCTGAAGGTCTCTTTTGTGTGCGGGTCAACGTGCGAGTTGGCCTCGAAAGGAATGACCTGTGGCCGGGCCTCTGACGCAATGACGCGCGGAGAGGCGTGGATCCCGGTGGTCGCCGCCCTCGCTCCGTGATCCGGAGCGGACTCCCCGTGGGCGTGGGGTGGGCGGGTCGATCCAGCCGGTGCCGGCCGCCCCCCACCGGGCGCGCACCCGCCCTCGGGCCCTCGGACGAGGGCGAGGACCGGACCCCCACCCGCGCGCCCTGACCAGCAAGGAACGACCATGGCGTCCAGCCTGACGAAGGAACCGGTTCCCCCGGGCACACCCGGCGGCTCCGAGAAGACCTTCTTCGGCCACCCCCGCGGCCTGGCCACTCTGTTCATGACCGAGATGTGGGAGCGCTTCTCCTACTACGGCATGAGGGCCCTGCTGCCGCTGTACCTGGTGGCACCGGGCGGCCTGAACATGAACGCGGCCACCGCGACCGCGATCTACTCGGTGTACCTGTCGCTCGTGTACCTGCTCACCCTCCCCGGTGGCTGGTTCGCGGACCGCGTGCTCGGCCCCCGCAAGACGGTGGCGTACGCCGGACTGATCATCATGCTCGGCCACCTCACCCTGGCCCTGCCCGGCTCCGGCACCTTCTTCGCCGGCCTCGGTCTGGTCGCGATCGGCTCGGGTCTGCTGAAGGCCAACATCTCCACGATGGTCGGCCACCTCTACAAGGGCACGAACGACCCGCGCCGCGACGGCGGCTTCACCGTCTTCTACATCGGTATCAACGTCGGCGCCTTCGCCGCGCCGCTGATCATCGGCACCGTCGGCGAGAAGGTCAACTGGCACCTCGGCTTCGCTCTCGCCGCGCTCGGCATGGCGCTGGGCCTCGCCCAGTTCCTGCTGGGCCGCCGTCACCTGAGCACCGAGTCCGACGTCGTACCGACGCCGCTGTCGCCCGCCGAGCGGAACGCGACCCTGCGCCAGTCGGCCCTGTGGGCGGTCGTCGCCGCGGTCTTCTACGGAATCGTCGTGGGCACCGGCCACTACACGCTCAACTGGCTGCTGGTCCCGATCACCGTGCTCGGTCTGATCATCCCCGTCCTGGTCATCGCGCGCATCAAGCGCGACAAGGAACTGGACGCCACCGAGCAGTCGAAGATGTCCGCGTACATCTGGTTCTTCGTGGCCGCGGCCGTCTTCTGGATGATCTACGACCAGGGCGGCTCGACCTTGTCGATCTTCGCCGAGTCCTCCGCGGACAACAGCGTCTTCGGCTGGGAGTTCCCGGTCTCCTGGTACCAGTCGGTCAACCCGGTCCTGATCATGGCGCTCGCCCCGGTCTTCGCCTGGGCGTGGCTCGCGTTGAACCGGCGCGGCAAGGAACCGAGCACGATCGTCAAGTTCTCCTCCTCACTGGTCCTCGTCGGCGCCTCCTTCTTCCTCTTCCTGGCCCCGCTGTCGATCGCCGAGGGCGGTCACAAGGCGGCCGCGCTGTGGCTGGTGGCCATCTACTTCACGCAGACCGTCGGTGAGCTGATGCTCTCCCCCGTCGGTCTGTCCGTCACCACGAAGATGGCTCCGGCCAAGTACGCCTCCCAGATGATGGGTGTCTGGTTCCTGGCGGTGACGGCGGGCGACGCCACGACGGGCCTGCTGTCCATCGCGGGCGTCGACCTGAACACCAAGGGCGTGGTGGCCCTCGAGGCCACGCTCGCGGTCGTCGCCGGATTCGCGGTGTGGATGTACCGCGGCAAGGTCAAGAAGATGATGGGCGACGTGCACTGAGGCGCCCCGCTCAAGGCCGAAGGGCCGCCGCACCATTCGGTGCGGCGGCCCTTCGCCGTCGGGTCATGAGGACAGGCGCACGGAGGAACAGTGCGGCCGGGATCAGGCCGGTGCGCCCACTTCCGCCCAGACCGTCTTGCCCACGGGCCCGGGCGCCCGTACGACGCCCCAGTCCAGGCAGAGCCGCTGCACGATGAACATCCCGTGGCCGCCCGGACGGCCGGCGCGGTGCGGGGTGCGCGGTGCGGGCTCTCCCGCGCCCCGGTCGGTGACCTCGATCCGCAGGACCTTGTTGTCGCAGGAGATCACGAGCTCGTCCGGGCCCTCGGCGTGCAGACAGGCGTTGGTGACGAGCTCGGAGACGACCAGCAGGACGTCCTCCGCGGCGGCACGCCGGTCGGCGGTGGCCGCGGGCAGCCAGCCCCAGGCGTGCAGCGCCTGGCGGGTGAAGTCGCGGGCGAGCGGCACGACACCGCTCTCGTCGTCGAAACCCAGTCGGCGGACCTGCCGCGGGGCGCGCGCGGGCGCGCTCCCGGCGTCGGCGGCCGCGGTCCGGTCATTCGTCTGCGGGCCTGCGGAGGCGCCCTCCGCAGGCGCGTCCTCCGCGCGTGCCTCGCCCGTCGGCGCGGGAACCCCGCGTACGGTCGCGCGCGCGCCCACCACGGGCGCGCTCGTGCGCGCCGTCACACCGTGCGCTCGTCCGGCGGGCGCGGGTGCACCCCCCGCGATCAAGCCCTCCGCGGGAGGACCCTCACCGGGCACCCCGGAAGCGCCGCCGGCGCCCGGTTCCGGGCCGCGGTCGCCCGGCGAGTAAGGCCGGGTGGTGCTCATCAGCGCTTCACCTCACCGATTCACCCATTCACGTTTCAGAAGTCAGTACGCGGATCAAGGGATCCCCCCGTGATCCCACGGCGCGCCCGCCGCGCCCTCGCCGACATGTTCAGGATGTCTTCTGCCCGACCGGTTCGTCGGGACACCCACTTGTTCCGTGGGGAAACCGTGACGGACGCAACGCACCACCCGCACACGACGGAGCGGTACGCCCCGTCGAACGTCGTCCGGGCGCCCCCACCGGTCGGGCCCATGCACGGTCCGGCCGCCCGGCCCTAGTCGCCCAGCGCCGCTTCGAGCGTCTCGTGGACGGTGAAGACGGCATCGGCCCCGGTGATCTCGAAGACCCTGGCCACCACCGGCTGCATGCCCACGAGGTGGACCCCGCCGCCGGCGGCCTCCGCCTTCAGCCGCGCGCTCAGCAGGACGTTCAGCCCCGTCGAGTCGCAGAACTCCAGGCGCGAGCAGTCCACGACCAGACGTGCGAACCCCTTGTCGAGGCAGCCGTCGAGCGGCTCACGCAACAGATCGGCCGTGTGGTGGTCCAACTCGCCCGCGGGGATCACGACGGCGCTGGCGCCCTCTTCCCGCACTTCGACCAGTAGTCGGCCCGACTGTGCGCTGCCGACCGTCCCGCGGTCCATGCCGTCTCTCTCCCGACCATCGTGGCTGATGACTCGCCACCATCGTGGCTCATGACTCGCCCTCGAACACTACGCCTTCCGCACGCACTCCGACACCCGAACAATCACACGCAAACGGACATTTCATAACGAAGCGCACTTGCGGCAGTCTCAGGTAAGCGGGTAGGGCTAGTAAAGACACCCGACTACACGGCCGGCTACGGAGGCGCCGCACACCGCAGTGCACGTATTGGCATCGGCGGCCATATGCCGAGAACGATGGAGGACATCATGTCACCCCGGCTCGACGAATCGCATACCCAGAGGGCGACGTCGGCACTCATCCCGGAAGACGTCCGCGACGAATTCGATCTCGCCGCGCTCGAAGGACTTCCGGAGATCCCCCCGTACGACGAGGTGGGGCCGCTGGACGCGCGGGCCCTGTCCAAGACACTCTTCGAGCGGCTGGAGTCCCTCGAGGAGGGCACGTACGAATACGCGTACGTACGCAACACCCTGGTCGAGCTGAACCTCGCACTCGTGAAGTTCGCCGCCTCCCGCTTCCGCTCCCGCAGCGAGCCGATGGAGGACATCATCCAGGTCGGCACGATCGGCCTGATCAAGGCGATCGACCGCTTCGAGCTGAGCCGCGGCGTCGAGTTCCCCACCTTCGCGATGCCCACGATCATCGGCGAGGTCAAGCGCTTCTTCCGTGACACCAGCTGGTCGGTACGCGTCCCGCGCAGGCTGCAGGAGCTGCGCCTGGACCTGGCGAAGGCCGGCGACGAACTGGCCCAGCAGCTCGACCGCGCGCCGACGGTGCGGGAGCTGGCCGAGCGCCTCGGCATCTCCAACGAGGAGGTCGTCGAGGGCATGGCGGCCTCGAACGCCTACACGGCGAGCTCCCTCGACGCCCAGCCCGAGGAGGACGACTCCGAGGGCGCGCTGGCGGACCGGATCGGATACGAGGACCACGGGCTCGAGGGCATCGAGTACATCGAGTCGCTGAAGCCGCTGATCGCCAAGCTCCCGTCACGCGACCGCAAGATCCTCTCGCTGCGCTTCGTCGCCAACATGACCCAGTCGGAGATCGGTGAGGAGCTGGGCATCTCCCAGATGCACGTCTCCCGGCTGCTCTCCCGCACTCTCGTGCGCCTGCGCAGGGGGCTGACGGTCGAGGAGTGACCCACGCCGACGGCCGGGTACGGGACACGCCTGTTCGTCCCGGTGCCCGGCCGGCGCCTTTTCCGGCTCCGCCCCCACTGCGGCGGCGCCGTCAGACGACGCGCACGCCCCTGCGCCAGACACCGGCGACCAGGGGCACCCCCGGCCGGTAGGCCAGGTGCACATGGCTCGGGGCGTCGAGGAGCACCAGGTCGGCGTACGCGCCCGGGACCAGGCGGCCGATATCGGTGCGCCGGAGGGCCGCCGCCCCGCCCGCCGTGACCGACCACACCGCCTCATCAGGTGTCATGCCCATGTCCCGTACGGCCAGCGCGACGCAGAACGGTACCGAGGACGTGAACGACGACCCCGGATTGCAGTCGGTGGCCAGGGCGACCGTCGCCCCCGCGTCGAGCAGCCGGCGGGCGTCGGGCCACTGGGCCCGGGTGGAGAACTCGACGCCGGGCAGCAGTGTGGCGACGGTACGGCTGTTCGCCAGCGCGTCCACGTCCGCGTCGGTCAGGTGGGTGCAGTGGTCCGCGCTCGCCGCGTCCAGTTCGACGGCGAGCCGCACACCGGGGCCGTACGAGAGCTGGTTGGCGTGCACGCGCGGGTGCAGACCCCGCTCCCGGCCCGCGGTGAGGACGGCCCGCGCCTGGTCGCCGTCGAAGGCGCCCTCCTCACAGAACACGTCGATCCAGCGGGCGTACGGGGCGCAGGCGTCGAGCATCGGCCCGGTGACGAGGGCGACGTACGCCGCCGGGTCGCCGGCGTGCTCGGGAGGCGTGACGTGGGCGCCGAGGTACGTCACCTCCTCGGTGTGCCGGGCGGCCAGGCGCAGCGCCCGGGCCTCGTCCTCGACGGTGAGCCCGTAGCCGGACTTGGTCTCCAGCGTGGTCGTGCCCTGGCGGAGGGCCTCGGTGAGGTGGCGGGTGAGGGTGCGTTCGAGGTCCTCGTCGCGTGCGGCGCGGGTGGCGGCCACGGTGGTGCGGATGCCGCCCGCCGTGTAGCTCCGGCCGGACATGCGGGCGCTGAACTCCTCGGTGCGGTCGCCGGCGAAGAGCAGGTGGGAGTGGGAGTCCACGAAGCCCGGGAGCACCGCCCGGCCTCCGGCGTCGACCCGGTTGTCAGTGGCGGGTGCTTTGCTTCTTCCACCGGTCCAGACGACGCGGTCGCCTTCCATGACGACGGCCGCGTCCTGGATCACGCCCACGGGGGATCTGTCACTGAGGGAGGGGTCGTTGGTGACCAGAGCGGCGATGTTGGTGATGACGGTGCTGGCGCTGCTGGCCGCGTCTGCGGGCTGGGCGGTGCTGGGGCTGCTCATGGCGTCCTCGGTGGCCTGGGCTGCGGTGCGGGCGGGACAGGGCGGTGTGCCGGCGGGGGACCGGGAGAGCTCTTCGGAGCGGCGGGAGGCGGTCAGCCGCGCAGGCTCGCGACGGCGGTCTCCAGCGCCCGTGGCACGTCCGGCACGAGGACGTGCGCCCCGTCCCGCACGACGTGCCGACCGCCCACGACCGTATGGCGCACATCCGCTGCCGACGCGGCGAATACAGCCGTCTCCGCGCCGAGACGTGGCAGCGGTCCCGCCGTTCTGACCGAGTCGAGCCGAAGCGTCGTGAAGTCGGCGAGCGCGCCGGTCTCCAGGGTGCCGGCCGCCTCCCAGCCGAGCGCCGCGTGGCCGTCGGCCGTGGCCGCCCGCAGGAGGGCCGCCGCCGTCCAGTGACCGCGGGTGCGGGTGCGCAGGCGCTCGTTCATCTCCATGGCGCGTGCCTCCTCCAGGAGGTCGATGACGGCGTGGCTGTCGGAACCGAGGGACAGCGGGGACCCGGCGCGCTGCAGCGCGCCGGCCGGGCCGACGCCGTCGGCGAGGTCCCGCTCGGTGGTCGGGCACATGCAGGTGCCGGTGGAGGCGGCGCCGACCAGCGCGACGTCCTCCTCGGTGAGGTGGGTGCCGTGGACGGCGGTCGTGCGGGGCCCGAGGACACCGTGGTCGGCGAGCAGCCGGGCGGGGGTGCGGCCGTGGGCCTCCCGGCAGGCTTCGTTCTCGGCCGGCTGCTCCGACAGGTGCACGTGCAGCGGGGCCCGCCGCTCCTCGGCCCACCGGGCCACGGTGGCCAACTGGTCGGCGGGTACGGCCCGTACGGAGTGCACGGCGGCACCGATCCGTGCGTGATCGCGTTCCTTGAGAAGTGAAGAGCGTGTCGCCCAGACTTCCGCGGTGCCGTCGGAGAAGCGGAGCTGGTGGCCGGTGGGCGGCCGGCCGAAGCCGGCGGAGAGGTAGGCGGTGTCCAGGAGGGTGATCCGGATGCCGGCCTCGGCGGCGGCTGCGACGAGGGCCTCGCCCATGGCGTTGGGGTCGGCGTAGGGGACGCCGCCGGGGGCGTGGTGCACGTAGTGGAACTCACCGACGCAGGTGACGCCCGCGAGGGCCATCTCGGCGTAGGTGGCGCGGGCGAGCGCGTGGTAGGTGTCCGGGGTCAGCCGGCCGGCCACCGCGTACATCGCGTCGCGCCAGGTCCAGAAGGTGCCGGAGCCGATTTGGACGGTGCCGCGCAGAGCCCGGTGGAAGGCGTGGGAGTGGGTGTTCGCCAGTCCGGGGAGGGTCAGGCCGCGCAGGATCTCGGCACCGGGCGGGGGGCCGCCGGTGCCGCCCGCACCGTCCCTGCGGTCCTCGGCGTCCGTGGTGCGCAGGGCGGTGATGCGCCCGTCGGCGGTCTCGACGGTCACGCCGGGTTCGACGTGGGTGCCGAGCCAGGCGTGTTCGAGCCAGTAGGTCGTCCGCGTCACCTGCGGGCCAGTCCTTCCAGTACGTCGGCGAGGGCGGTCACCCCGGCCACGCAGTCGTCCTCGGCGGCGTGCTCGGCCGGGGAGTGCGAGACGCCCGTGGGGTTGCGCACGAACAGCATGGCGGCCGGGACGGTCCCCGAGAGGATCCCCGCGTCGTGTCCGGCGCCGGTACCGAGGACGGGCACGCGGGGCCCGGCCGCCCCGCCGCCCAGGATGCGGGCGATCTCGTTCCGCAGCGCGTGGTCGAACTCGACGACGGGCGTGCACGACTCGCGGACCACGTCGAGCCGGACGCCCTGTTCCTCGGCGTAGGCGCGCGCGGCCTCCTCGATGCCGGTGACGACCGTGTCGAGGGTGGCCGGGTCGGCGGCGCGGGAGTCGAGCCAGCCGCGGACGAGGGAGGGCACGGCGTTCACCCCGTTCGGCTCGACGGAGATCCTGCCGAAGGTGGCGACGGCGCCGGCGAGGCGGGCCCGGCGCCGGGCCGCGAGCACGGTCTCCGCGTACGGCAGCATGGGGTCCCGCCGGTCCGCGAGCCGGGTCGTGCCGGCGTGGTTGGCCTCGCCCCGGAAGTCGAACCGCCACCGCCCGTGCGGCCAGATGGCACTGGCGACGCCCACCCGGTCGCCCGTCAGGTCGAGCGCGCGCCCCTGCTCGACGTGGAGTTCGACGAAGGCCCCGATCCGGCCGAGCCGCTCCGGGTCCGGTCCGACGGCCTCGGGGTCGTACCCGGCGGCCTCCATGGCCCGCGGCAGGGTGATCCCGTCGGCGTCGGTCAGCCGGTGCGCCTGTTCCGCGGTGAGCCGTCCGGCACTGAGCCTGGACCCCACACAGGCCAGCCCGAACCGGGCGCCCTCCTCGTCCCCGAAGTTGACGATGCCCAGGGGCTTGGCCAACCGGGCGTCCCGCGCGCGCAGTTCGTCGAGCGCGGCGAACGCCGACACCACTCCCAGGGGCCCGTCGAAGGCGCCGCCGTCGGGCACGGAGTCGAGGTGCGAGCCGGTGACCACGGCGTCCCCCCGGGCGGGGTCCCCGAGCCAGGCCCACTGGTTGCCGTTCCGGTCGACCTCGAGGGCGAGGCCGCGCCGCCCGGCCTGCTCCGCGAACCAGGCCCGGCACTCGGCGTCGGCCCCGGTCCAGGCGAAGCGGCGGTAGCCGCCGCTGCCGGGGTGGCGTCCGACGGGGTGGAGGTCGCGCCACATGGTGGGGAAGTCGGGCGGGGCCACGCCGGACCGGGCGGTCCGTGCGGGCCGGTCCGCCCCCGCGGTCACCGCCCGGCGGTCGCCGTCCCGGTCCTCCGGCTCGGGCCTCACGCCTCGTCCCCCTCACGCATGGGCACCCGCACGCCCCGCTCGGCGGCGACCTCCTCGGCGCGCTCGTACCCGGCGTCCACGTGGCGGACGACTCCCGTGCCGGGGTCGTTGGTCAGCACCCGGCGGAGTTTCTCGCCGCCGAGCCTGGTGCCGTCGGCGACGGTGACCTGCCCGGCGTGCAGGGACCGCCCCATGCCCACGCCGCCGCCGTGGTGGACCGAGACCCAGGACGCGCCCGAGGCCACGTTGACCATGGCGTTCAGCAGCGGCCAGTCGGCGATCGCGTCGGAGCCGTCGCGCATGGCCTCGGTCTCCCGGTACGGCGAGGCGACGGAGCCGCAGTCGAGGTGGTCCCGCCCGATGGCCAGCGGGGCCGCCAGCTCACCGCTCGCGACCATGTCGTTGAAGCGCTCACCGGCCCGGTCCCGCTCCCCGTAGCCGAGCCAGCAGATGCGGGCGGGCAGCCCCTGGAAGCGCACCCGCTCCCCGGCCAGCCGGATCCAGCGGGCCAGGGACTCGTTCTCCGGGAACAGGTCCAGGACCGCCCGGTCGGTGGCGGCGATGTCCGCGGCCTCGCCCGAGAGTGCCGCCCAGCGGAAGGGGCCCTTGCCCTCGCAGAACAGCGGCCGGATGTACGCGGGCACGAACCCGGGGAAGGCGAACGCCCGCTCGTACCCGGCGAGTCGCGCCTCGCCACGGATCGAGTTGCCGTAGTCGAAGACCTCGGCACCGGCGTCCAGGAAGCCGACCATGGCCTCGACGTGCCGGGCCATGGACTCGCGGGCGCGGGTGGTGAACCCGGCGGGGTCCTTCGCGGCGTACGCGGCCATGTCGTCCCGGTCGACGCCGAGCGGCAGGTACGACAGCGGGTCGTGGGCCGAGGTCTGGTCGGTGACGACGTCGACGGGCGCGCCCTCGGCGAGCATCCGCGGCAGCAGCTCCGCCGCGTTGCCGAGGAGGCCGATGGAGAGCGGCCGGCGGGCGTCGCGCGCCTCGACGGCCAGCCGCAGGGCGTGTTCGAGGGAGTCGGCGCGCACGTCGAGGTACCGGTGCTCGATGCGGCGTTCGATCGCGCGCGGGTCGCAGTCGACGCAGAGGGCGACGCCGTCGTTCATGGTCACGGCGAGCGGCTGGGCCCCGCCCATGCCGCCGAGCCCGGCCGTGAGCGTGATCGTCCCGGCGAGGGACCCGCCGAACCGCTCGGCGGCGACCGCGGCGAAGGTCTCGTAGGTGCCCTGGAGGATGCCCTGGGTGCCGATGTAGATCCATGACCCCGCGGTCATCTGGCCGTACATGGTGAGCCCGAGGTGTTCGAGGCGGCGGAACTCCTCCCAGTTCGCCCAGTCGCCCACCAGGTTGGAGTTGGCGAGGAGCACACGCGGAGCCCACTCGTGGGTCTGCATCACCCCGACGGGGCGGCCGGACTGGACGAGCATCGTCTCGTCCTGCCTCAGGGTCCGCAGCGTGCGCACCATCGCGTCGAAGGAGCGCCAGTCCCGGGCCGCCCTCCCGGTCCCGCCGTAGACGACGAGCCGGTCGGGATGCTCGGCGACCTCGGGGTCGAGGTTGTTCTGCAGCATGCGCAGGGCGGCTTCCTGCGGCCACCCCAGGGTGCTCAGTTCCGTGCCGCGCGCGGCTCGTACGGGGCGGGGTCCGGACACGGTCGGCCTCCTGGCGGAACGGGCGGGTCGGACGGGACGGGTCGGACGGGACGAACGGACGCGACGGCGGGCGGGCGGCTCGGGCAGGTGGGAAGGGACGCACGCGTGGGCGGCCGGACGGTGCGCCTGTTGCGCCGGCCATTCACAGACTGTGTACCTGAATAGGGATAGTCAATACGGCCGTACACCCGTACGGGGGCATCCCGGATGTTTGGCCGGCCCCACCGGGCACAGAATCCCGGCGGTGGGCACGGTGGGCACGGTGGGCACGACGACGGGGGCCGAGATGAACGACACGGGGACCGGCGCTACGGGCCACAGCGAAGGGGAGCGCGCGGCCCGGCGGGACGAGGCGGTGCGTGCCGCGGTGGAGCGGGGCCTGCTGGGGCCGGACGCGCCCATCGTGGGACTGCTGGACGTCACCGGCATCCGGGAGTCGGCGGCGGCGCTGAAAGCGGCCTTCGACGCGGTGACGGCGCCCGGCACACCCGTGCTGCACGCCTTCGCCGTCAAGGCCACCCCGCTCGTGCCCGTGCTGCGCCTGCTGCGTGCGGCGGGCATCGGCGCCGAGGTCGCGAGCCCCGGTGAACTGGCGCTCGCCCGGGCGGCCGGCATCACCCCGGACCGCACGGTGCTCGACTCGCCCGCCAAGACGCCGGCGGAACTGCGGGAGGCGCTGGCCCTCGGCATCGCGGTCAACGCGGACAACCCGCAGGAACTGGAGCGCCTCGACGCCCTGGTCCGCTCCGCGCCCACCCGCTCCCCGCTCGGCATCCGGGTCAACCCCCAGGTCGGCGGCGGCTCCATCGGTGCGACGTCCACCGCCACGGCCACCTCCAAGTTCGGTGTCGCCCTGCGCGACGAGGGCGCCCGGGAGTGGGTGGTCAGGGCGTACGCGGACCGGCCCTGGCTCACCCGGCTGCACGCCCACACCGGCTCCCAGGGCATCCCGCTCACCCTGATGGCACGGGGCGTGGAGGAGACGTACGCCCTGGCCGAGGAGGTCAACCGGCGCGTCGGCCGCCGGCAGGTCGACACCATCGACATCGGCGGCGGCCTGCCGGTCAACTTCGCCTCCGAGGAGAGCACCCCGACCTTCGACCGGTACGCGCGCCTGCTGGCCGAGGCGGTCCCGGGGCTCTTCTCCGGACGGTACGGACTGGTCACCGAGTTCGGCCGGTCGCTCCTGGCCAAGCACGGCACCGTGGTCGCCCGCGTCGAGTACGCCAAGCGGTCGGGCGGCCGTCCCATCGCGGTGACCCACGCGGGTGTCCAGGTCGCCACCCGCACGGTCTACGCGCCCGGCTCATGGCCGCTGCGCATCGCCGCGTACGACGCGGAGGGGCGCCGCAAGTCCGGTCCCGCCGTCGTCCAGGACGTCGCCGGACCCGCCTGCTTCTCGGGCGACCTCCTCGCCGAGGGCCGTGCCCTGCCCCTCCTGGAGCAGGGCGACTACGCGGCCGCCCTGGACACCGGCGCCTACTACTTCGCCCACCACTACGCGTACAACTCCCTGCAGCGACCCGGTATCCACGGCTTCGCACCCGCCGGGCCGGAGGGCATCCGCTTCTCTCCGGTACGGACCCCCCAGACCGTGGACGAGATCGTCGGGGAATCGGGCGGGGAGCACGCCCGGGCCCTGCTGGACCTGTAGCGCGGGCCCTGCGGCGCGGGCGCGGGCCGGGAGCCGGTTCGGTCCGCCGGCGCTCCCGCGCGTGTCCTCACCGACCGGCGCGCGCGACATCCCGCGCTTCGAACGACCGTTTCTCGTCCCCCGATTGACGAGCGGCCCCCCTGCCGCCCGCAGGCGCCTCGCCCCCCGCGTCCCAGGTCGGCGCAGCACCGTTCACGTCCGCCCCCGGTCCCGGCGGAAGACGAACAGCCGACCCACATTAGTCAGTTCGCACGCGTTCGACCGGGAAATGCCCGGAACTCTCACCCTCACCGCGCACGGTACGTAGTTTCGGCGTCACTCAGCCGTACCCGAGGCGGGAGGGGAGCCACGGTGCCCGGAATAGACGAGTGCCTGCTGGAAGCCATGAGGCTGCCCGGAGCCCTGGGCGCCGCGGTGGTCGACTGGACCAGCGGACTGGCCCTGGGCACGGTCGGGGACGCGCCGGGCGGCGACCACGAGACGACCGCCGCAGAGGCGGCGGAGCTGGCGCGGCTCGCGGCCGAGCACCGGGCCTTCGCACCGGAGGAGGAGGCCGGCTGGGACGGGCAGGACCCGCCCGTCGAGGACCTGATCGTCAGCAACCGCGACACGTACCACCTCCTGCGCTTCGTCCGGACGACCTTCGACAGCAGCGTCTTCCTGCACCTGTGGCTCGCCCGGGCCGACGGCAACCTCGCCCTGGCCCGCATCCGGCTCGGCGAGATGGCGGGACGGCTGGTGCTGGGATGACCGTGATCAGCACACCGCCGCCCCCGCTCCCGCTGCGGTCCAGGTCCGCCGACCGCGGTGCCCCCGCGCCTCCCGCCACCCCCAGCCTCTCCCCGATGCTCCACCGCCTCGCCGCGGAACGGGCCACCGGCGTCCTGCTGCGCGAACACGGCACGCTCTACCTCGCCGACGGCCGGATCGTGCACGCCGACAGCCCGCAGAGCCCCGGCCTCGAATCCCTGCTCATCACGAGTGGCTCCCTGCACACCGACGCCTGGCGGGAGGCCGTCGCACAGGCCGGCGCGCGGCGGCGGGTCGGCCGGTTCCTGGTCGACAGCGGCCGGGTCACCGAGGGCGCGCTGGAGCTCTGCCATGTGGCCGCGGTCTTCGACGCGGCGTACTTCGTACTCGGCCCGTCCGGCGCCCCGGCCCGCTTCCGGTACGGGGCCGCGCACTGGCTCGGTCCCGTACGTCCGGTGCCGGTGGCCGCGCTGGAGCGCGAGACACTGCGCCGCCGGGAACTGCTGCACCGCATCTGGCCCGACGCGGCGACGGACGACGCGCCACTGCACCGCGCCGGGAGCCCCGCCGAGCCACCGGTACCGGCCCGCCAGTCGGCCGTCCTGGACCAGGTGGACGGTGCTCGCACGGCCTCCGACATCTCCCGCGTCCTCGGCCGTCCGGCGTTCCACACCCTGGTCGACCTGCGCAGGCTGGCCGCCGCCGGAATCGTGCGGGCGGCACCACCGGTGACCGCCGGGGCCGACGGTTCCGGCAGCCCTGACGCTCCCGACGGCCCCGCCCCCTCCGACAGTTCCGGCGACCCCGTGTCCGCACTGCTCACCCAGCCTTCGGCGGACCCCGGCATCGCCCTGCTGCGCCGGCTCCGAGACGCCCTGGAGGCCCTGTGATCCGCGCGCTTCGACAGCGTGCCGAGAGGAGACTGCTGATGGCGGCGGAGGCCGAGGTCCTCGACGAGCTGCACCGGTTGCGCGCCCGCGTGCCCCAGCTGACCGGCGCGCTCGCGGCCAGCGTGGACGGCCTGGTGCTGGCCCAGGACACGCCCGGGGTGGAACCGGAGGGCGTCGCCGCGCTCACGGCCTCGGTGCTGGGCGTGGCCGTACGGATGACGGACGCCACCGGGCGGGGCGGCTTCCGCGAGCTGCTCGTGCGGGGATCGGACGGCTATGTGGCGACGTACGCGGCCGGCGCCTCCGCCGTGCTGACGCTGCTGGCCGAGGACCGGGTCAACGTGGGCCGGCTGCACCTGGAGGGCCGCCGTGCCGGTACCCGCATCGGCGAGCTGGTCGACGCCGCGGCGGCCCGTGTCGGCCCGCCCGCGCGCACCACCGTGGCCGGGGCGAAGGCCGGCGCCGCGACCAGGACCGGGATGCCGACGAGGCCGACGAGGCCGACCGCGCCGAAGGACGACGACCCGGCTCCCGCCGCATCCCCCGCCGCATCCCCGGCCGTCCCCGACCTCGCTGCCTCACCGACCGTCCCCGACCCCGCCGCCGCGGCGGCACCCGCCGACCGGACCGCCGCCCCGAAGACCGGCACGAAGTCCGCCACCCCGCGGACCAGGGCCGCGCGCTCCACGACGCGCGCGGCCCCGAGCACACCCACCCCGTCCACCACAACCAGCACACCCACCGCAAGCGAGAGTTGAGAGGACGTACCTCGCCATGGCCAACACCGAAACCGCGCTGAAAGAAGCACTCGCCTCCATCGAGGGCGCGACCGGCGTCGCGCTGGTCGACTACACCAGCGGCATGGCGCTGGGCACGATCGGCGGCAGCAAGGGCTTCGACCTGAACGTCGCGGCAGCCGGCAACACCGACGTCGTCCGCGCGAAGTTGCGCACGATGGAACACCTCGGCCTGAAGGGGGAGATCGAGGACATCCTGATCACCCTGAGCGACGCGTACCACCTGATCCGCCTGCTCACCGGCCGGGGCGGCAACGGCCTCTTCCTCTACCTGGTCCTCGACCAGAAGCGGGCCAACCTCGCCATGGCCCGGCACCAGCTGAAGAGGATCGAGGCGGAACTCGAGGTCTGAGTCACGATGGGCGGCGCGTCCAGCCGGGCAGCGCCGCCCACCGCCTGTGTGCGCCGTACCGCGCGCCCAGGACCCCGTCGATCCCCGGTCGATCTCCGGGAATCGGCACCGCAGGTATCCGCGTCCCTCCACCGGGCAGAACTGACCCGGACGGTTCACCGACCGCGGGAGGTCCGCTTGTCGACCACCGAAAAGACCACGGGAGCGCCGCAGCCCGCCGAGGAGCCCGGCCTCGCACGTGTCCTCGGCCCCGGACTGCTGATCCTCTTCGTGATCGGCGACATCCTCGGGACCGGCATCTACGCGACGACCGGCAAGGTGGCCGGGAAGGTGGGCGGTGCGCTGTGGCTGCCGTTCGTCATCGGCTTCGTCGTGGCGATCCTGACGGCGGCGTCGTACGTGGAGCTGGTCGGCAAGTACCCCAAGGCGGCGGGGGCGGCCCTCTACACCCAGAAGGCCTTCAGGGTGCCCTTCCTGACGTTCATCGTCGCGTTCATGGTGATGTGCTCGGGCCTGTCGTCCGCGAGTGCCGCGGCCCGCGCCTTCAGCGGCGACTACCTCGGGGAACTGACCGGCGGCTCGCTGCCGCCCACACTCGTCGCCATCGCGTTCGTCGTCCTGCTGGCCGCGCTGAACCTGCGCGGTGTCGCGGAGTCGGTCAAGACGAACGTGATCCTGACGATCGTCGAGCTCACCGGCCTGCTGATCATCCTCACGATCGGCGCGTGGGCGGTGCTGAGCGGTGACGGAGAGCCGTCCCGCCTCACCGAGTTCGAGGCGAGCGGCACCGGATACGCGCTGGTCACGAGCGTACTGGGCGCCACGGCCCTCGGTTTCTTCGCCTTCGTGGGCTTCGAGGACTCGGTGAACATGGCAGAGGAGACGAAGGACCCGGGCCGGACCTTCCCCCGGGCGATCTTCATCGGGGTGGCGGTCACGGGCACGATCTACGTCCTGGTGGCGCTGGTCTCCTCGCTCCTGGTGGACCACCGGACCCTGGCGGGCTCCAGCGGACCGCTCCTGGAGGTCGTCAAGGTCGGCGGGGTGGACTTCCCGCCCGGACTGTTCGCCCTGATCGCCCTCTTCGCGGTGACCAACTCGGCCCTCATCAACATCATGATGGCCTCCCGGCTCTGCTACGGCATGGCCAACGAGCGCATCCTGCCGCGCGTGATGGGACGGGTCCTGCCGCGCCGCCGCACCCCGGTCGCGGGCATCGTCTTCGTGACGCTGCTGGCCATCGGCCTGGTGTCGACCGGCGAGATCGAGGGGCTCGGTGACACGACGGCGTTCCTGCTCCTGTGCGTCTTCGCCGTGGTCAACATCGCGGTCCTGGTGCTGCGCCGTGACCGCGTCGACCACGCGCACTTCCGCACCCCGACGGTCCTCCCGGTCCTGGGCGCCGTCACGGCCCTGGTCCTGGCCAGTCCGCTGGCCGACCGCCCGGCCGACGTCTACGTCCGCGCCGCCGTCCTCGTCACCATCGGCATCGCCCTGTGGGCCGTGAACAAGCTGGTGCTCCGCCGGACGGACGACGAGCCCTGACGGCCCGCCGGCACCTGTCCCGGCGGGCCGTCAGCGCGCGGCGGCCGCGACGCGGCGCCCGCCTCCGGGTGCCGCGTCGCCCGCGGCCACTCCGGTGGCCCGGTACGCCTTCACCCGCTTCCCGACGGGAGCGCCGCCCCACCGTGAGAGCCAGTCGACCCGCACCCACAGCAGTACGTCCTCCGACCGCTCCAGGCGCCCGATCCACGCGGCCCTGAGCCGCAGCCCGGCACCGGCCCCGGCGAGCAGCAGCCCGCCGGCCGCCGGCGCGGCGAACCCGATGCCCAGCGCGGCAAGGAAGGCGAGCAGCAGCCACCAGCGGTGTCCGCGCCGCCAGTTCCGTACGGTCACCCGCCGGTCCTGGAGCACGTCGTGCTTGCCGGCCCGGACGGTCGCCCGCGCCAGCTCCCGGTACCGCCCCCGCCGCACACCGGCCACCACGGACGCCACGACGAGGAAGAGCGCGGCCCCGGCCAGGACCCCGATCCGCCGCCCGGTCAGTCCCGGCACCAGCACGCTGATCCCGGCCGCGACCACCCCGAGCCACCACAGGGGCGCGGCCCCCGCCCTCACGACCACGGCAACCCGCGCCAGCCCCTGTCCTCCGCGCGCCACGTTCCGCCTCCTCGGCTCCTCGGCCTGTACGCCTCGTCCTCTGCGCCGGGCAGGCTAGCCAGCGAACCTGAGACGTGTCTGAGAAGCGGATGTACGAGGGGCCGGCGCCGCACGGGAAGGCCTCACCTCACTCCGCTTCACTCCACGAACAGCCCCCTCGCGGCCGCCCGCGCGTCGAACTCCTCCAGTCGCGCCTGTGCCTGCGGCAGGCCGTCGCACATCGCCTCCAGCAGTACCCGGCCCAGCAGCATGGGCGCGCACGCGGTGTCGAAGGCGAGTCCGGTGCCGACGGCGGCCGGCAGCAGCAGGTCCGACACCGCGGCCACCGGGGCGAAGGCCGAGTCGGCCACCGTGACCACGGTCAGCCCGGCCGCCCTCGCGTACCCGAGCGCCTCGGCGGTCTCCCGCGGATGCCGGGGCAGCGCGAAGCACAACAGGGCGCTCGCGCCGGCGGTCACCGCCGCGTCGATCCGGTCGTACAGCATCGAGCCGCTCTCGTTCAGCAGCCGGACGTCCGGATGGACCTTGGCGGCGAAGTACGCGAAGCCGTGCGCCTGGGCGGCGGCCGCGCGGAGCCCGAGCACCGGCAGGGGGCGCGAGGCGGCCAGGAGGTGCCCGGCCCGCTCCACCGGCGCGGGGTCGGCGAGGACCTGTGCGAGGTGCCGCAGGTTCTCGATCTCGGACTCGACGGCCTGCTGGTACTCGTTGTACGGCGCCGTGTCCGGGGCCGGCCCGGCGGGCGTGACCTCCCGCAGGTGCCGGCGCAGCGCCGGGTAACCGTCGAAGCCGAGGGCGACCGCGAACCGGGTCACGGACGGCTGGCTGACCCCGGCGAGTTCGGCGAGTTCCACGCTCGACAGGAACGGCACGTCCGCGGCCCGCCGCACCATGCTGTGCGCGATGCGCCGCTGGGTCGGCGTCAGCCGGTGCCCTTCGAAGAGCGCCTGCAGCCGCGCGGCCGGGCTGTCGGTCCCGCTCATGACGTGCTTTCCCCCCGTGGTCGGTGACCCATGGCCGGTAACCGGCGGTACGGCCCACGCGCGCCAGTGTATTCAGCCGCCGATGACCCTGCATGGCCCTATGCAGGAGTCCGTGGACACGGGGGCTAGCCCCAGTGCCCCGAGGCCGAGCCCCCGCCTACCGTGAACGGCATGACCGCTACCGGAGCCCACGACGCCGAGCTCAAGAAGGAACTCTCCGCCACCCTGCAGGCCCGCAGGGAGCTGGGCGAGGAGTACGACTCGGCGCTGGTCGACTCGTTCCTGGAGAAGGTCGAGCAGCGCCTCGACGGCACGGTGGACCGCCGGGTGCGGCGCCGGCTCGCCGAGCTGCAGATGTCGGAGGCGCGCGGCACCCGCTCGCCGAGGTCGTCCACCGACTCCTGGGGTGAGCGCTTCGGCTTCGGGGTCGTCTCGCTGGTCCTCGCGATACCGCTGTCCGGCATAGGCGGCGGCACGGGAGACCTGCCGGGCCTCCTGGTCACCTGGGCCGGCATCGTCGGCGTCAACGTGGCCTGGGCCCTGCGCACCAGCCCCCGCCGGGGCCGCCCCGGGAGCAAGCCGGACGACTCCGACTGGGAGGGCTAGGCGCGGGGAAAGCAGGCCCGGGGAAGCAGGCGCCGAGAAGTATGCGCGGGGACCGCCGCACCCCCGTTACCGGGGGGCGGGACGACGGCGGTCCCCGCGAGGGGACGCGGAGCCGGGTCAGGGCCCGGCCGGGCGCGTCCTGGCGTCCAGGAGGTCCGGGAGCCGCTCCGGAGGTCCTTTACGCCGTTCTCGGTGCCGGCCGGAACGGGAACCTTCCCCGGCGCTCAACGCCTGGGCGGTGTCCCCGCCGTCCTGCCGACACCCACCAATGTGCCGGACCCGTGTTAAGCCGGTGCTGCGTGGACGTGACGCGCTCGTACCACTTGTGCGAAGTTCGCACCGGTGGCGCGGAGCGAAGGTCGCACCCGTGGCGATGCGGAGATCGCGCCGGTGGCGCGGACCCGCACCGCCCGGCGGCGCCGCAGTCCGCCCGATCCCTACTGCTTCGCGCCCCCCTGGGCCAGGAAGGCCAGCAGGTCCTGCCTGCTCACCACGCCGGTCGGCTTGCCCTCGACCAGCACGATCGCCGCGTCCGCGGCCCCCAGTACGGTCATCAGGTCCCCGAGCGGTTCGCCGGAGCCCACCTGCGGCAGCGGCGCCGACATGTGCTTCTCCAGCGGGTCCTGGAGCGAGGCACGCTGGGCGAACAGCGCGTCCAGCAGCTCCCGCTCCACGACCGAACCGACGACCTCGGCGGCCATCACGTCCGGGTGTCCGGCGCCCGGCTTCACGATCGGCATCTGCGAGACGCCGTACTCGCGCAGTACGTCGATCGCCTGACCCACCGTCTCGTCGGGGTGCATGTGGACGAGCGAGGGGATGGAGCCGCCCTCCTTGTCGTGCAGTACGTCGCCGACGCGCGCGCTCGGCCCCTCGTCCTCCAGGAAGCCGTAGTCCGCCATCCACTCGTCGTTGAAGATCTTGCTGAGGTATCCGCGCCCGCTGTCCGGCAGCAGCACGACCACCACGTCGTCGGGGCCGAGCCGCTCCGCGACCCGCAGCGCGGCCACGACGGCCATGCCGCAGGAGCCGCCCACCAGCAGGCCCTCCTCCTTGGCCAGGCGCCGGGTCATCTGGAAGGAGTCCTTGTCGGACACGCCCACGATCTCGTCGGCGACGGTCCGGTCGTACGCGGTCGGCCAGAAGTCCTCGCCGACGCCCTCCACCAGGTACGGCCGCCCGGACCCGCCGGAGTACACCGAGCCCTCCGGGTCGGCGCCGATGACCTGGACCTTCCCGTCACTGGCGTCCTTGAGGTACCGGCCGGTGCCCGAGATGGTCCCGCCGGTGCCCACGCCCGCGACGAAGTGGGTGATCCTCCCCTCCGTCTGCTCCCACAGCTCGGGGCCGGTGGAGTGGTAGTGCGAGAGGGGGTTGTGCGGGTTGGAGTACTGGTCCGGCTTCCAGGCGCCGGGCGTCTCGCGCACCAGCCGGTCGGATACGTTGTAGTACGAGTCGGGGTGCTCCGGGGCCACGGCGGTGGGGCAGACCACGACCTCCGCACCGTAGGCCCGCAGCACGTTGATCTTGTCGGTGCTCACCTTGTCGGGGCACACGAAGATGCACTTGTACCCCTTCTGCTGGGCCACGATCGCCAGGCCCACACCGGTGTTCCCGCTGGTCGGCTCGACGATCGTGCCGCCCGGCTGCAGTTCGCCGCTCTGCTCGGCCGCCTCGATCATGCGCACGGCGATGCGGTCCTTCACGGAGCCGCCGGGGTTGAAGTACTCGACCTTCGCGAGGACGGTCGCCTGGATGCCCGCGGTCACGTTGTTGAGCCTCACCAGCGGGGTGTTGCCGACGAGGCCGATCATCGAGTCGTGGAAATGCACCGTTGTCTCCGGAGCTGCATAAGGGGTGGTCTCGGGTCCCGCCAGCCTATGCCCCCCTTGTGCGCGGACGCCCCGTCACGATTGGCCGACGGCCCTCGCGGGGCAAGGAGTGGTTGTACGGCTACGGAGAGGTGGCGGCGACCCATGACGAGGATGTCGAGGGCTCGAGCGGCCCGGCGCATCGCTGCGGGCGCGGCATACGGAGGCGGCGGTATCGGTCTGCTGGGCGCGGCGGCGGCCGGCCTGCTGGTGGCGGAGGTGCAGCTGGCCAAGCGGCACGTGGGCAACGGCGCGAGCCCGCGTCCACCGAGCGCGGAGGGCGTGTACGGACGGGCGTACGACGACCCGGGCGCCCCTCCGCTGCGGCTGACCATGCTCGGTGACTCCACGGCGGCCGGGCAGGGCGTGCACCGCGCGCGCCAGACGCCCGGCGCGCTGCTGGCCTCGGGGCTCGCGGCGGTGGCGGAGCGCCCGGTGCTCCTGCGCAACGTGGCCCTCCCGGGCGCCCAGTCGGACGACCTGGACCGCCAGGTGTCCCTGGTCCTCGCCGATCCGGAGCTGGTCCCGGACATCTGCGTCATCATGATCGGCGCCAATGACGTCACCCACCGGCTGCCGCCCACCCGCTCGGTCCGCCACCTCTCGGCGGCCGTCCGCAGGCTGCGCACCGCGGGCGCGGAAGTGGTCGTGGGCACCTGTCCCGACCTGGGCACGATCGAGCCGGTGCAGCAGCCCCTGCGCTGGCTGGCCCGCCGGGCGTCCCGGCAACTGGCGGCGGCGCAGACCATCGGCACCGTGGAGCAGGGCGGCCGGACCGTTTCGCTGGGCGACCTGCTGGGCCCGGAGTTCGAGGCGAACCCGCGCGAGCTGTTCGGGCCGGACAACTACCACCCGTCGGCCGAGGGGTACGCCACGGCGGCCATGGCGGTCCTGCCCTCGATCTGCGCGGCCCTCGGCCTCTGGCCTGCCGAGGAGGAGCGCCCGGACCTCTCCCGCCGCGAGGGCTTCCTGCCGGTGGCGCGGGCCGCCGCGGAGGCCGCGTCCGAGGCGGGTACGGAGGTCGCGGCGGCCATGCCCACGGGGCCGCGCGGCCCGTGGGCCCTGCTCAAGCGCCGCCGGCGCCGTCGCGTCCGGGCCTGTGACCCGGCCCCGCCGACGGCCGCCGACCGGACCGGCTGATGCGCCGGCGACCGGCTGCGGGACGAGGCAGGAAGGCGGTACGCGGCGGCCCGACGGAAAAGCAAGCGCTTAGGAAAGTGCGGCCCGTGTCACACCCCCGCACCCGTGACCCCGACCATACGTACGGGTAACTTCGCCCACAGTCCCGCCGCACCGCCGTATCCGTCCAACGTCAATGGAGCCGTGATGCCCGAAGCCGTCATCGTCTCAGCCGCCCGCTCCCCCATCGGCCGCGCGTTCAAGGGCTCCCTGAAGGATCTGCGCCCGGACGACCTGACCGCCACGATCATCCAGGCGGCCCTGGCCAAGGTGCCGGAACTGGACCCGCGGGACATCGACGACCTGATGCTCGGCTGCGGCCTGCCCGGCGGCGAGCAGGGCCACAACCTGGGCCGGATCGTCGCCGTGCAGATGGGCCTGGACCACCTGCCGGGCTGTACGGTCACCCGTTACTGCTCCTCGTCGCTGCAGACGTCGCGCATGGCGCTGCACGCCATCAAGGCGGGCGAGGGCGACGTGTTCGTCTCGGCGGGCGTGGAGATGGTCAGCCGCAGCGTGAAGGGAACCTCCGACGGCCTGCCCGACACGCACAACCCGCTCTTCGCCGACGCCGAGGCCCGTACGGCCGCCGTGGCCGAGACCGAGGGTGCCGACTGGCACGACCCGCGCGAGGACGGCCTGCTGCCCGACCCGTACATCGCGATGGGCCAGACCGCCGAGAACCTGGCCCGGCTGAAGGGCGTCACCCGCGAGGAGATGGACGAGTTCGGCGTCCGCTCGCAGAACCTGGCCGAGCAGGCCATCGAGAAGGGCTTCTGGGAGCGGGAGATCACCCCCGTCACGCTGCCCGACGGCACGGTCGTCACCAAGGACGACGGTCCGCGTCCCGGTGTGACCCTGGAGGGCGTCGCGGGTCTGCGGCCCGTCTTCCGTCCCGACGGCCGCGTCACCGCCGGCAACTGCTGCCCGCTGAACGACGGCGCCGCCGCCCTCGTGATCATGTCCGACACGAAGGCGCGCGAGCTGGGCCTCACACCGCTCGCCCGGATCGTCTCCACCGGCGTCTCGGGGCTGTCCCCCGAGATCATGGGCTACGGCCCGGTCGAGGCCAGCCGGCAGGCGCTGCGGCGGGCGGGGCTGACCATCGACGACATCGACCTGGTCGAGATCAACGAGGCGTTCGCCGCGCAGGTGATCCCCTCCTACCGCGACCTGGGCATCGACCTCGACAAGCTGAACGTCAACGGCGGCGCCATCGCCGTGGGTCACCCCTTCGGCATGACCGGCGCGCGGATCACCGGCACGCTGATCAATTCCCTCCAGTTCCACGACAAGCAGTTCGGCCTGGAGACGATGTGCGTCGGCGGCGGGCAGGGCATGGCGATGGTCGTCGAGCGGCTCAGCTGATCCCTGGGTGATCCCCGCCGGACCGAACGTGATCCTTCGGCCCGGGACCCTGACACGACCGGGGTTCCGGGCCGTTCCGTGATCCAATCTCCCCCAGGATGTGACCTTCGTCCCTCGGCGGCGGGAGATACGCAGGCCAGAGCCGTTTCACCGGAAAACGCCACCCCGGAAATCCTGTCCGTTTCGTGACGTTACGCACTGACAGCTGGTTAGTCCGCCCTTCAAGCTGATGTAGGAAGTCGAGGGTCGACTTTGAACCGGGAGTACGTCAGTGAGCGCCATGCCGATTGCTCTGCTGCTCACCGCTGCCGCCGCGGCGGCAGTGGGCGTCGCCGTCCTGCGCACCCAGTGGACGCTGGGCCGCCAGGTCGCGGCCCTGCGCACCGAGCTCGCCGAGAGCCGCCTCGAAGCCGCACACGAGCGCGCCATGATCCCCGCCGCCCGCACGGCCGCCGACACGGACGGGATACGGGCCGCCGTGGCCGAGGCGCTCGCCGAGGAGCGGGAGCGCGAACTGGCGGAGGCCCGGGCGTTCTGGGCCGCCCAGGACGCGCGCGACGTCCCCGACGCGCCGTCCCTGCTGGGCCTGCCCGACAGTGAGCTCTATCTGCCGCGCCAGGCGGACTTCGCGGGCCTGGACCACGCGCAGCCGGTGACCGAGCCGGGCGCCGAGGACGACGAGTTCCCCGGGGACTCCGCGGAGCTGGCCGCGGCCCGCCGCCGGCACCCCTCCCACCCGGACTTCGTGCCCGTGCCGTCCCCGGTCGTCAGCGACCACGAGCGCACGGTGATCTGCCTCGAGGAGCTCGCCCAGTCCCGCACCGAGCTGGCGGACGTCCGTCCCGGCCCGCTGGGCACCCTGGACGTGTACGTGTTCGCCGACGGCACGACCCTGTGCATGACCCCCGGCCACCGGGAGACCGCCGAACGCCTGGCCACCGCCCTGCGCGCCGGCCAGGGCCCGGTCCTGCTGGGCGGCTCGGGTGTCTCGGGCGCGTACACGCTGACGTTCCGGTGCGGCGAGGAGAACGTCTACATCCTGGCCGACCGCGTCATCGCGTCGCTGTAGTCGCTGTAGTCGCCGCAGGAGCCCGCGCGCCGGTCACACCCCGGCGCGCTTCTGCGCCTCCTCCACGAGCGCCACCGCGACCGCTAGTTCGCCCTCGTCCGTCAGGGCCAGGGCCAGGTCGTGTCCGGCGACGGTGATCTGGTCGGCGGCGGCGAACATGCCGGCGTCGGGCATCTCCCGGTACTCCGCTCCCGGCTCCTCCAACTGCTGCGCACGCCGTGCCAACTCCCTGGCCAGGCCCAGCGCCTCGGCCGCCGCGCCCCGTTGCAGCCGGCTCTGCGGGGCGGCTCTGAGCCGGTCGGCGAAGTGGTCCACGGCTCGGGTCAGCGGCGTCGTATCAAGCACCCCGCGAGATTACGCGCCACCACGGGACTGTTGCCAACACGTCGCCGCTCGGGCACGGTGACGTCAAGGACCGGCTTACATCCCAGCGTCCGGAGGCGCCGATGTCCCAAGTCTTCTCCGCAGAGACCCATCGCAACCTGCTCGCCCGCATCCCCCACTGCACCGGTCGTGAGGTCTCCGACTGGTTGCGCACCGTCGACGAGGGTCCGGCCCTCTTCCGCTTCGAGGAGAAGGTCAGCTGGCTCCGGCACGAGCACAACCTCGCGTACGGCCACGCGAAGGCGCTCGTCCACGAGTACGACCTGCGGAGGGCCGCGCGCAACCTGCGGTGAGCGCGTCTCCCACCACGGTCGAGCACCCATACGGAGGAAGGGCCCCGGGAGCCTGGCTCCCGGGGCCCTTCCTCGTTCACCGCCGCGTGGCGGTGCCCGTCTCCTGGACGGACTAGTCGTCGCCTTGGAAGATGGCGACCAGCCGCAGCATCTCGATGTAGATCCAGACGAGGCTCATGGTCAGACCGAAGGCGGCCAGCCAGGACTCCTCCTTCGGGGCGCCGTAGGCGACACCGTCCTCGATCTGCTTGAAGTCGAGGGTCAGGAAGAAGGCACCGAGCAGGATCGCCAGGATGCCGACGACCGCGCCGAGCGGGCCCATGCTCCGCAGCCCGCCGTCCTCGGCGACACCGAAGACGACCAGCAGCAGGTTGACCGCCATGACGGCCACGAACGCGAGGGCGATGGTGATGCCGATGCGTGCGTACCGCGCGGTGACACGGATCCAGCCCGCCTTGTAGACGAGCAGCGTCGCGCCGGCGACCGCCATCGTGCCGAGCACCGCCTGGAACGGGGCGCCCGACCAGCGCGTGTTGAACATCTCGCTGATCACACCGAGGAAGACGCCCTCGAAGGCGGCGTACCCCAGGATCAGCGCGGGCGAGGCCTTGCGCTTGAAGCTCTGGACGAGGCCGAGGACCATCGCGATCAGCGCGGAACCCGCGGCCAGCGCGTAGCTCGTCGGCGACACCGGCAGCAGCGTCCACGCCAGGACGGCGCCGACGACGACGGTGCCGAGCGTCATGGCCGTGCGCATGACGACGTCGTCCATCGTCATCCGGCCGGCGGACACCGGGGCCTGCGGCGGGGCGCCGTACTGCTGGTCCTGCTGGGCGTAAGGGTTCGTCGCGTACGGGTTGCCGCCCTGCTGCGCGTACGGGCCTGCCTGCGTGCCGACAGTTGCTCCCCCGGCCTGCGGCGCGGTGTTGAAGCCCGCGTAGCCGTTGTCGCGGCTGAACCCCCGTCGCGAGAAGACCGGGTTGCTGCTCCTCATTTCACTCCTCCACGGCCACCCTGCGTGGCCTTGGCTCAAGAGTAATAGATAGGCAAAGGATTGACCCTAGTGCTTGGGGAGGATCTTTCCCTCGTCGTGACGTGGAACACGCTACGCGTCTGCGTGATTCCCCACCGGGCTCTCGATCATCCATGACCGACCCGGTACCGGTCCGGTACCGTCCGGAGACCATCCGCCCGGTCACTGTCGGTGACGATCCGGCGACCGGCCGGGGCATGGCCGCGGAGCGGCTCCGAGGGGTCCGGGTGCAGGAGCGGCGCCCACCCGTCGTGCGACAGGTCGAGCGCCGTGCGATCGGAGATGCCCGGAACCGGACTCGAACCGGTACGCCCGCGAGGGGCAGCGAGGTTTAAGCTCGCCGTGTCTGCATTCCACCATCCGGGCAGGCCATGGGCTCCGCATCGAGCAACGACCCTATCGGGACGCCATCCCCCGAACAGCGGAGTAGCGGGCCGATGTTGTCTTATTTTATTGACGTCTGAGGGTGCATCAGCACTCGGTGCGCGCCATCCGCACTCGCCAGCAGCGTTCCGCGGAGCCGAGCCGCCCGTGTGCGGAATGACGGGAATTCACCGTCCGCGCGAGCGGCCTCCACAAGATCCCACCCAGGGCCCGGCACCCGGCCGCCGCCGGCCCCGCCGCCGTACGCCGGCCGCCCGCCGTCGGGGGCGCCCGTCATCCCCAGGTATGACACGGCCACGGTCCGTCCGACTCGAGAAGGCCCCCCGAACCGGAACAGCGGGTGACTACAGGACGCCCGTCGGCCCGGACGATGGAAGACGTCCCCGCAGCCGTCCCGACAGGAGCACCTCCCCGTGACCACCACATCCATCGCCGGCCGGTCCACCGCCGTGGCCGCCCGCGCCACGGACCTCTCCAAGGTCTACGGACAGGGCGAGACCCAGGTGATCGCCCTGGACCGGGTCAGCGTCGACTTCGGGCAGGCGGAGCTCACCGCGATCATGGGTCCGTCGGGCTCGGGCAAGTCCACGCTGATGCACTGCGTGGCCGGCCTGGACTCCTTCTCCTCCGGCTCCGTGCGCATCGGCGACACGGAGCTCGGCTCCCTGAAGGACAAGCAGCTCACCAAGCTCCGCCGGGACAAGATCGGCTTCATCTTCCAGGCGTTCAACCTGCTGCCCACCCTGACCGCCCTGGAGAACATCACGCTCCCCATGGACATCGCGGGCCGCAAGCCGGACCGGCAGTGGCTGGACACCGTGATCGGCATGGTCGGTCTGTCCGACCGGCTCCGCCACCGCCCCGCGCAGCTCTCCGGCGGCCAGCAGCAGCGCGTCGCCGTGGCCCGCGCCCTCGCCTCCAAGCCGGAGATCGTCTTCGGTGACGAGCCCACGGGCAACCTCGACTCCCGTTCCGGTGCGGAGGTCCTGGGCTTCCTGCGCAACTCCGTGCGCGAGCTCGGCCAGACCGTCGTCATGGTGACCCACGACCCGGTCGCCGCCGCGTACGCCGACCGCGTGGTCTTCCTCGCCGACGGCCGCATCGTCGACGAACTGCGCGACCCCACGGCCGACTCGGTCCTGGACCGCATGAAGCGCTTCGACGCCAAGGGCCGTACGAGCTAGGGCGCCGGCCCGCCCCCTCTCTCGCATCCCACGCCCCCGACCCCACCGGACTGAGATTCCCCATGTTCCGTACCGCCCTGCGCAACGTGCTCGCGCACAAGGCCAGGCTGCTCATGACCGTGCTCGCCGTCATGCTCGGCGTGGCGTTCGTCTCCGGCACCCTGGTCTTCACGAACACCATCTCCGCCGCCTTCGAGAAGAGCTCCGCCAAGGGCTTCGACGAGGTCGACGTCTCCGTCACGCCGTCCTGGACGGAGGACGGGGAGGAGCACGAGCTCACCCCGGCCGTCCTCGAGCGGGCCGGACGGGCCGAGGGGGCCGCCGCCGCCATCGGCAGCGTCTCCGGCTTCACCGCCCTCGCCGACCAGGACGGCGACCCGGTCGGCGACGGCTGGCAGGTGCAGGGCGCCAACTACTGGGGCACCGACGACCCCCGCTACCCGATGACCGAGGGGCGCGCGCCCCGGGGCGCCGGCGAGGTCGCCATCGACTCCGAGACGGCCGCCCGGACGGGGTACGGGATCGGCGACACGGTGCGCATGTCCGTCGACGGGCCGGTGCTCACCCCGACCGTCTCCGGCGTCTTCACCACCGACGACGGCAACGTCGCGGCCGGCGGCAGCCTCACCCTGTTCGACACGGAGACCGCACAGCGGATCTTCGGCAAGGCGGGCACGTACGACGAGATCACCGTGCGGGCGGAGGACGGCGTCAGCCAGACCGCCCTCATGGCCGCGCTCGAGTCGGCCCTGCCGAAGGACACCGTCGAGATGACGACGGGCCAGGAGCTCGCCGACGAGCAGGCGCGCAGGATCACCTCGTCCATGGACGCCCTGAAGCAGACCCTGCTGGTCGCCGCCGGCATCTCGCTCTTCGTCGGCACGTTCCTCATCGCCAACACCTTCACCATGCTGGTCGCCCAGCGCACCAAGGAGCTGGCGCTGATGCGGGCCGTCGGCGCCTCGCGCCGCCAGGTCACCCGGTCCGTCCTGTTCGAGGCGTTCGTCGTCGGCATGATCGCCGCGGTCACCGGTCTGGCCGTCGGCATCGGTATCGGTGCGGGCCTGCGCTCCCTCATGGGCTCGATCGGCGCCAACTTCCCCGAGGGGCCGCTCGTCGTCTCCCCGAGCACCGTCGTGGCGGCGCTCGCCGTCGGCGTCCTCATCACCATGCTGGCCGCGTGGCTGCCCGGCCGCCGGGCCGCGAGGATCCCGCCGGTCGCCGCGATGAACAGCCTGCACGCCAAGGCGACCACCAAGTCGCTGGTGCTGCGGAACACGCTCGGCTCCCTCCTCACGGGCGCGGGCGTCGCCGTCGTGCTGTTCGCGACGACGATGGACGACGCCACGGGCGCCCAGGCGCCCATGGGTCTCGGCGCGGCGCTGATCGTCATCGGTGTCTTCGTCCTCACCCCGCTGCTGTCCCGCCCGCTGATCGCGTCCGCGGCGCCGGTGCTGCGCGTCTTCGGGGTCTCCGGGAAGCTGGCCCGCCAGAACGCGGTCCGCAACCCGCGCCGTACGGCGGCCACCGCCTCCGCCCTGATGATCGGGCTCACCCTCATCACGGGCCTGACGGTGGCGGCGGTCAGCGTGCAGACGGCGATCGGCAAGATGGCCTCGGACTCGCTGAAGGCCGACTACGTGGTGTCGATGGCGAACGGCTCCTACCTCTCCCCGGAGGTCGCGGACCAGCTCGCCGGGGCCGAGGGCGTCACCGCCAGCAGCCCGCTGCGCAACTCCTACTCGACCGTCGGCGACGACGAGTTCGAGAACCTGACCGGTGTCGACGGCGCCGCGTTCGGGGAGCTGGCCGACTTCCCGGTCGAGGACGGCGCCTTCAGGATCGACGGCACCCAGGTCGTCGTCGACCAGGACACCGCCGGGAAGCACGGCTGGGAGGCCGGTTCCCGCTTCACCGCTACCTACGAGGACGAGGAGAAGCAGGAGCTGACCGTCGCCGGCGTCTACCAGGGCAACGAGATGTTCCGCGGCATCATGCTCGACCTCGCGACCCTGGCCCCGCACCAGGACGACCCGGGCGACATGCAGGTCATGGTCAAGATGTCCGGCGGGGCGTCCGACACGGCGAAGGACACCCTGGAGAAGGCGCTCGGCGAGAGCCCGGCCATCGCGGTGCAGGACAAGCAGGACATCTCCGACGAGATAGCCCAGATGGTCACCCTGATGCTGAACATCCTGTACGGCCTGCTCGCCATGGCGGTGATCGTGGCGGTCCTCGGTGTCGTCAACACCCTGGCCATGTCGGTGTTCGAGCGCTCGCAGGAGATCGGCATGCTCCGCGCGATCGGCCTGGACCGCAAGGGGATCAAGCGGATGGTCCGCCTGGAGTCCCTGGTCATCTCCCTCTTCGGCGCGGCGCTGGGCATCGGCCTGGGCGTGTTCTTCGGCTGGGCCGTGGGCGAGCTGGTACGGAGCCAGATGGCGACGTACGAGCTGGTGCTGCCGTGGGGGCGGATCGGGATCTTCGTCCTGCTGGCCGCGACGGTCGGCGTGATGGCTGCCCTGTGGCCGGCCCGGCGCGCGGCCCGGCTGAACATGCTGACGGCCATCAAGTCGGAGTAGCGGCGCACCCGTTCCCCGGACGACGCGAGGGGCCCCGTTCCACAGCGGAACGGGGCCCCTGCCGCGCCGGTGGCGCCCGGACCGTCAGGCGGGCCAGGTACGCATCCGGAGCGGCGTGCGGGATTCACCGGATTCGGGGGTGCGGACGGCCAGTGTCTGGTTGACGCCGATCCGGTTGCGCTCGAAGGACAGCGCGCAGGCCGCCATGTACAGGCGCCAGACCCGAGCGCGGCCGGGACCGGCGAGCCGCGCCGCGCGCTCCCGGTCGGCCTCCAGGTTGGCCACCCAGTGGCGCAGGGTCAGCGCGTAGTGCTCGCGGAGCGACTCCACGTCGCGCACCTCGAACCCGGCGCGTTCCAGCTGGGTGACCGTGGTGCCGAGGGGCGCCAGCTCGCCGTCCGGGAAGACGTACGCGTCGATGAACTCGTCGACGTGGTACGCCGCCTCGTCCCGTCGCGGGCGGCGCGCGATCTGCTGGTTGAGCAGCCGCCCGCCGGGCCGCAGCAGGTCGTGCAGGTGCCGCGCGTACTCCAGGTACGGCCGGTCGCCGACGTGTTCGGCCATGCCGATGGAGGAGACCGCGTCGTACGGCCCGTCCGTGACGTCCCGGTAGTCCTGCACCCGGATCTCCACCCGGTCGGTGAGCCCCTCGTCGGCGACGCGCTTGCGGGCGAGACCGGCCTGCTCCTGGGAGAGCGTGACGCCGACGACGCGCACGCCGTACCCGCGGGCCGCGTGCAGGGCCAGGGAGCCCCAGCCGCAGCCGACGTCGAGGAGGCGCTGGTCGGGTGCCAGGGCGAGTTTGCGGCAGACCAGGTCGAGCTTGTCGTGCTGGGCCGCCTCCAGGGTGGCGTCCGGTGCGTCCCAGTAGGCGCAGGAGTAGACCATGGACGGGCCGAGCACGATCTCGTAGAACTCGTTGCCGACGTCGTAGTGGTGGCTGATGGCCCGTTTGTCGCTGCGCCTGGTGTGCAGGTGGCGGCGGTTGCGGACCTCCTCGCGGGGCGGGGCGGGCGGCAGCGGGGGCCCGGCGAGCCGGACCAGTTCCCGCACCCCGGCACGCACATCGGGGTCGCGCAGCGCTTCCGTCACGCCCCGGCCTCCTTCCGCGCGCTCCCAGAGCAGCCCGGCGAGCGTCTCCAGGGCGGCGTACAGATCGCCCTCGATGTCCAGGTCCCCGGCGACCCAGGCCCGGGCGAGACCCAGTTCGCCCGGTTTCCACAACAGCCGGCGCACCGCCCGGCGGTTGCGTACGACCAGCGTCGGCGCATCGGGCGGTCCTGCCTGCGAACCGTCCCAGGCACGGATGCGCAGCGGGAGCGGGGCTCCCAGCAACTGTTCGGCGAGTCGGTTCAGCCGCGACGCGGCGTCGGCCATGGCGCACACCTCCGTAGGTGGGTGTCCCCTGCTCGGACAAGGGGAGCCCGGGAAGGGATCCCGAGGTGTCCAATACCACGTGAACACCTACGAAGCGACCACACCTCGCTTCTCGGGCACGATGTCCGGCCACCCTGTCCCACCGTCACGCCGGTACGCCGAAGGGACCGCCCGCACCACGGATGGCGGACGGCCCCTTCGGGTCGAACAAGGTCGAACGGTTGAGGTGACCCGGAGGTCAGGAGGCCTTGGCCTTCTCCTCGGGCTTGCTCGCGGCCGGTGCCGGAGCGGGCTTGGCGGCCTCGTAGAACTCCTCGCGGGGGTTCTCGATGGCGCCGAGCGAGACGACCTCGCGCTTGAGGAACATGCCGAGCGTCCAGTCGGCGAAGACGCGGATCTTGCGGTTGAAGGTCGGCATGGCCATACCGTGGTAGCCACGGTGCATGTACCAGGCGAGACGGCCCTTGAGCTTGATCTTCATTTTGCCCATGACGATCATCGCGACGCCCTTGTGGACACCGAGACCGGCCACCGCGCCCTTGTTGGAGTGGCTGTACTCCTTCTGCGGGAAGCCCCGCATGCCGGAGACCACGTTGTCGCCGAGGACCTTGGCCTGGCGCAGCGCGTGCTGGGCGTTCGGCGGGCACCAGGCGTTCTCCACGCCGGCCTTGCGGGCGGCGAGGTCCGGGACCTGGGCGTTGTCGCCGGCGGCCCAGATGTAGTCGGTGCCCTGGACCTGCAGGGTGGCGGCGGTGTCCACGTGGCCGCGCGGGCCGAGCGGGAGACCGAAACGCGCGAGGGCCGGGTTCGGCTTGACGCCGGCGGTCCACACGATCGTGTTCGAGTCGACCTCGAGCCCGTTCTTCAGCACGACGTGACCGTCGACGCAGGAGTCCATGGAGGTGGAGAGGTAGACCTCGACCCCGCGGCTCTCCAGGTGCTCCTTGCCGTACAGGCCGAGCTTGGGGCCGACCTCGGGGAGGATCTTGTCGGCGGCGTCGACGAGGACGAACCGCATGTCCTCGCGGGAGACGCTGGAGTAGTACTTGGCCGCGTCCCGGACCATGTCCTCGACCTCGCCGATGGTCTCGGCGCCGGCGAAGCCACCACCGATGAAGACGAAGGTGAGCGCCTTGCGGCGGATCTCCTCGTCGGTCGTGGAGTCGGCCTTGTCGAGCTGCTCCAGCACGTGGTTGCGCAGGCCGATGGCCTCCTCGACGCCCTTCATGCCGATGCCCTGCTCGGCCAGACCGGGGATCGGGAAGGTGCGGGAGACCGCGCCCATCGCGATGACCAGGTAGTCGAAGGGCAGCTCGTACGCCTCGCCGACGAGCGGCGCGACGGTGGCGACCTTGCGGTCCTGGTCGATGGTGGTGACCCGGCCGGTGAGGACCTCCGCCTTGGGCAGCACGCGTCGCAGCGGGACGACGACGTGGCGCGGGGAGATGCTGCCGGCGGCGGTTTCGGGGAGGAAGGGCTGGTAGGTCATGTACGACCGGGGGTCGACGACCGTGACGGTCGCCTCGCCGTAGCGCATCTTCTTGAGGATGCGCCGAGCTGCGTACAGGCCTACGTACCCACCGCCTACTACGAGGATCCTGGGACGCTCCGTGGTGCTCATGCCATCGAGTATCCACCCGTCCGCCGAGGGGTGCTCGTGCGCCCCTTCACAAGCTCGGACAGGGCCTCTGCTACACTGCGCGGCTCACGTGACGCAGGTCATGCGGCGGCGGGGGAACCACGGCGCCGGGACGACCGTTGTCAATGCCGCGTGAACAGCCCCGACGGCCTCCGAAGGGCCTGGACCACGCGTCCGCGGCCCGACCGCCGAGGAGTCGGCGACCTGGACACGCAAGGGGCCGTTCGGCCCTGGAGGCACCCCGCAGAGCCCCTTGAGGGGTGGTTCTTCGTCGAACCGGCTCCTTTTCCTTGTGAAGAACTTCACGAAGTTTTCCGACGGAGCGTCGGGAGGGGCTCCCGAAGGCCCCTCGCCCACGCTCATACGGTAGCGGAGCCGCTCAGGCGAGGTAACCCGTCGGTAGCGAGCTTCTCCTCGCGGCCCCCCTACGCGATCGACCAGGCGATGCCGTCGAGGATGTCGTGCTCGCTCACCACGACCTCGCGCGCGCCGGTCCGTTCCATGACCGCCAGCAGGACGAGCGCACCGGCGGCGATGACGTCCACCCGGCCCGGGTGCATGGAGGGCACCGCGGCGCGCTCGGCGTGCGTGGACCCGATCAGCCACTCGGTGATCCCGCGCACCCGCTCGTAGGACACGCGGGAGTGGTGGATGGCCGCGGAGTCGTACTCCGGCAGCTCCTGGGCGATCGCCGACACGGTCGTCACCGACCCGGCGAGCCCGACGAGGGTACGGGCCTCGCGCAGCGGCACGGTCTCCTCGGCCAGGTCCAGCGCGGCCTCGATGTCGTCCCGCACGGCCGCGACCGCGTCCTCCCCGGGAGGATCGGCCACGACCCCGTCCCGCACCAGGTGCCGCTCCGTCATCCGTACGCAGCCGACGTCCACGGACCGCGCCGCACGCACGTGGTCGTCGCCGACCACGAACTCCGTGGACCCGCCGCCGATGTCGACGACCAGGTACGGCTTCTCGAGGTCGGTGCGGCCGGTCAGCTCCTTGGTGGCGCCGGTGAAGGAGAACTCGGCCTCCTGGTCACCGGTGATGACCTCGGGCTCGACCCCCAGGATGTCGACGACGCCCCGGACGAACTCGTCCCGGTTCTCCGCGTCCCGGGACGCCGAGGTGGCGACGAAGCGGACGCGCTCCGCCCCGTGCTCCTTGATCGCCTCCGCGTACTCCCGGCAGGCGGCGAAGGTCCGCTCCAACGCCTCGGGCGCCAGCCGCCCCGTACGGTCGACGCCCTGCCCGAGCCGCACGATCGTCATGCGCCGGTCCAGGTCGACCAGTTCCCCGGTGGCGGGATCCGCGTCCGCGACGAGGAGGCGGATGGAGTTCGTACCGCAGTCGATGGCGGCCACACGGGTCACTTGTCGCCCTCCTCGGCGGTCCCGCACGCCCCGGCGACCGTCACGCACGGCCCCTTGTCCCACCACTGGGGCAGCATCGCGATCGCCTCGTCCCCGAGCGGGTTCACCCCGGGCCCGGCGGCCAGCGAGTGCGCCACCAGGACGTGCAGGCACTTCACCCGGTCGGGCATGCCGCCCGCGCTGGGGAAGCCCGCCAGCGCCTCGATGGCGTCCCGCCGGGCGATGTAGTCCTCGTGGGCGGCCCGGTACGCGGCGGCCAGCTCGGGGTCCTGCCCCAGCCGCTCCGTCATCTCCTTCATGACGCCGTTCGCCTCCAGCGTGCCGATCGCGGAGGCCGCCCTCGGGCACGTCAGGTAGTACGTCGTCGGGAAGGGGGTCCCGTCGGGCAGCCGCGGCGCCGTCTCGACCACGTCGGGCTGTCCGCACGGGCAGCGGTGCGCGATCGCGCGCAGCCCGCGCGGGGGCCGGCCGAGCTGCTGTTCGAAGGCCGCGACGTCGGCGTCGGTGGGTCCGGTGCGCCCGGTGGGCGGCGGAGGGGTCTGCATGCTCGTCTCTCTGTCAGTTCATCGATCGATCGGTGATCGAGGCCCGCGGGCGGTGTCAGCGGTCGGCGTCGGCCTTGTCCACGCCGTCCCACAGGTTGGCGTACCAGGCCCGGCCGGCCGTCCCCTGGGGCGCGCGCGTCTGCTTCACCGCCGCCGGGTCGATCACGACGAAACCGGTCTCGCCGGGCATCACGTAGTGCAGCCGCTCGCGGATCTGCTGCTCGGCGTACGCGTCGTCCTGCCAACGCGCCTTGAGGTCCCGCAGTTCCTCGACCCGCGCGCGGGCCTCCTCGCGGTCCTGCTCCAGCTCGGCGATCTGGGCGCGCTGGGAGACGTACTGCCTTATGGGGTACGCCAGCGCCACGATCAGCGAGCACAGGACGAGCGCCAGCAGGGCGGCCCGGCCGGTCAGCCGGGAGCGGCGGACCTGGCGCTTGGCCTGGGAGCGGTAGACACGGGCCGCGGTCTGCTCGCCGAGCACCCTGATCCTGGTCGCGGTGGAGAACCGGTCCCGGTCCTTCACGGCCATGTCCCGCCTCCCGTGTTCCCGTCCCCGCGCACACGCGCGTACGTCCCCGCACACGGTACGGGACCGGGTACGGGGACGTACGTACGACTGGCTGAGCCGTGGCTCTCCGGGAGACCCGGGGATCAGCCCTTGAAGCGGGGGAACGCCGAGCGGCCCGCGTACACCGCGGCGTCGTCGAGGATCTCCTCGATGCGCAGCAGCTGGTTGTACTTGGCGACGCGCTCGGAGCGGGCCGGGGCGCCGGTCTTGATCTGGCCGCAGTTGGTGGCGACGGCGAGGTCGGCGATGGTGACGTCCTCGGTC